>JBBRJI010000310.1:0-6780 GCA_038219625.1 Pirellulales bacterium
CTATTTATGGTCTTTTCACTTCGACCAACGGTAAAATATGCTCCTTGAATGCAATTTGGTACATGATCTCGCCCGAACCCGTCTTTGGATTTTGTCGGGGGCATTGGCCTCGGCTTTACGCTTTATGCCGTTGGCCTGGGATAAACACAGTGCTGGGCGGTGACCCTCAGTGGTAAACACAGTGGTAAACGCGGTGGCGAACTGCGTTCTGGCGGCATTCGGACCGCGATTATACATCGAAATGGTCTTGCTCATGTCGACAACATCCGACGCGGCACGTGGCGACGGACGATTCTCGGATTAGAATGAGGGGACGTAGCTTGGCTCGCCGGGTCTCGTCCTACCCGGGCCGCAGGCCAAGCTACGTTTGACAACATCGCCAATCGCTCTTGAATGAATCTGGATCGCAGTACAATGGTTCCACGAATAGCAACTTGTCTTGGATTTATGCTGTTGATAATTGGAAGGGACTTCTTGGGTGGAACTGTGATGGCTGTTGCAGAGAATGGTGAAAACAATCTTTCGACCGTTCAGTATCGACTTTCCTTTCGACAAGCGGAAACGCATCGGGTCGACATCGAAGTATCGGTACCAACCGATGGAAAATCAGAAATCGAATTCATGCTGCCGGTTTGGACACCAGGTAGTTATCTCGTTCGGGAATACGCACGGCAAGTCGAGCAACTGATCGCCACAGATGGAAAAACCAACGCCCCCCTCAGCATCAAGAAAAAGGACAAAAACCATTGGCTGGTCGACTGCGTAGGAGCCGAAGAAGTTGCGGTGCATTACACCCTCTATTGCCATGAAATGAGTGTTCGAACCAATTGGGTTGAACGTGACTTTGCCTTCTTGACCGGTGCCGCAACCTTTTTGACACGTTCCGACATGCTTGATCATCCGCACATCGTCCGTATCGATGCCTTGCCGAACTGGCCCAAGATTGCAACCAGTCTTTCGACAATAGACGTTCGTGAACCATGGGTACGTCGAGCCCTCAGTTACGACGAATTGGTAGACAGTCCAATCTTGCTGGGAGCTATCGATATCCAGACCTTTGACGTTGGCGGTGCCAAACACCACTTGGCTACACTTGGGGGTGAGCCTTTCTGGGACACGGCTTCCGCAGCCAAAGATGTGGCTAAGATTGTTGAGACCGAACAAGCGTTTTGGCAGGAGATACCGTACCAAGAGTATTGGTTCTTGAACTTAGCGACCGAGACAGGCGGAGGGCTCGAGCATGATAACAGTTGCGTCTTGATGACCGGTCGCTGGTCGCAAAGACAACGTACCAAGTACGCGGATTGGCTCGGGTTGGTCTCACATGAGTTCTTTCATACATGGAACGTACGACGGTTGCGCCCGAAAGAACTAAAGCAATACGACTACAGCAATGAGCAATACTTTCACGAGCTTTGGGTCGCCGAGGGCATCACCAGTTACTACGATGAGTTGTTCGTCGCTCGGAGCGGCCTTTGCAAACCAAAGGACTATATCGAGCGGCTTGGCAAGAATATCGCGGCCGTTCAAGGTGCACCGGGGCGACTGGGTCAATCGCTCACCGAAAGCAGTTTCGACGCATGGATCAAGTACTATCGGCCTGACGAAAATGCCAACAACAGCCGAATCAGTTATTACCTAAAGGGTGCTTTGATCGGAGCGTTGCTCGACGTGGAGATCCGTTCCAAGACCGACGGAGCCAAGTCGCTCGATGACGTGATGCGATTGTTATGGAAATCGCATCGTGAGACAGGCTACACCAATGAGGACTTCAGCAAAATCGTCGAAGAAGTAGCCGGAACGTCCTACGCGGATTGGCTCGTCCAAAACTTGGAGACAACACAAGAAATGGACTTCGTCAAGATGTTGGATTGGTACGGTTTGGAATGGAAGACGCGTGAACGAGACAAAGAAGCCCAGGCCGACAGGCCGGTTTTTGGAAACGTATATGTCGGCATGGACGTGGGCGCTCAACAGGGAAAAGCGATGGTAGACAAGGTGACGCGCGACTCACCAGCGAGCCAAGCGGGCTTCAATGCAGGTGACGAGTTCATCAGTTTCGATGGCTTTCGAATAACCGCGGAAACTTGGACGGAGAGACTCAATTCGTATCGACCCAATGATGTTTGCAAATGCATGGTGGCAAGGCGAGGCAAGATTGTGGAGCTATCGATCAAGCTTGGGAGTGAGCCTGAGACCAGTTGGAAGATCGTCCGCGTGGCGAAGCCTACGGATGAGCAAGAAAAGCACTTTCGCAGTTGGCTCCATTTGCCCGAGCCCGCGCCACCCGAGGCAGAACCTAGCCTGCTCGAAAAATAGTAGCTACGTCTCTCCGAAACGTAGAAATCCGCCTCGGAAAGGCTGAAATTTTATCAGAAACATCCATTGTCTGTGTCCGTTTCCAAACCCGACGCTTGAGCTAGGCCGGATTATTCATTGGCTATTGGTTTTAAGGCCAACGGCCATGTTCAACATAGCCTGGAGCAACGCCCCAGAACACGGAAAACATGTGGTTTCTTTGGCCAACGGCCATATTCATCCTGGACGGAAATGGATTGATCATGGCCGTTGGCCAAATTGATTCGTTTCGTGTGAGCTTCCAGGGGCGTTGCCCTGGGCTGTTAAAAATTTGCTATTGCGATCGAATCTAAGAAGTATTTTCACTGCCGTTTTTGTTCCTCGCAAATTTTGCAGGTACATATCGATATAGGTTTGGCTACCGTCGGTTTCCAACCGGCGGGGCCATATCTGACAGCTACCTCGAATACCTGATATTCATTTCGTGTTTGCATCGCTGACCGCTCTCCGTCCGATTTATTCGAGCGGAAGCAACGTTTGAGGACGTTGCTTCCGCCGGACGAGCGGGCTGTTGATTTAATAGGTTTCGCCGAAATAGGGCAACTTTGGAAACCCGAAGCGTGAGCGAGTGGACGCATTTCGTCCCTCACTGACGTGTCGGGTTACTAAATCGACAAGTCCCGAGTCCGACGGAGAGCGATCACTCTGCGAACTTTTCGCGTTGGTAGCTGACAGATGCTGCCCCGCCGGTTGAAAACCGACGGAAGCAAAATGAATCGGTCTGCCTGTCTGTTCCATTAAGCGAAGTGGAAGAAAAGATGCGCAATCCAATTGCTCCCGCAATAGCATAGTTTTAACAGCCCAGCGTTGGAGGGCTGAGTTGATTATGGCCTATGGCCAATAGAATGGTTGCGAAAATAGCAATTTCAAAACATACGCTTTGGGTTATGTATAATCTGGGCTAGCGCTGTGGGAGCTTGCAACTGGGTTGGTTTTTTGTGGCTGTGCGAGGCTCTCGCTCAGGTTTTGCAGGAACCCAACGAACGAAGGGCCTCGCTCGTCTACGTCTCACGACTTCTGCTACGATCTATCGTTTCCAAATCGCTTCCACTACGAGCACTTTTCATGAATAACTTCCGATTCCAGCCAGTTTCCCTATCACTCCTATTCTTTGCATTGCTAACAGCTTTTGGCTCGGCCCAAGATAAGCCTTGCTATTTGATCGTTCATGCGGACGATGCAGGCATGTCGCACTCCGTCAATGTGGCCACACAGGCTGGACTGGAGAGCGGGATCGTCACATCGGCCAGCATCATGGTCCCATGCCCATGGTTCAAAGAGTTCGCCGAGTATGCCAAAGCGCATCCACAGTATGACTATGGTATTCACCTGACGCTCAACTGTGAATGGGATGTTTATCGTTGGGGACCGGTCGCCTCCCAGGATCGCGTCCCCAGTTTGGTCGACCCTACAGGCTGTCTTTGGGGTAATGTCGGCCAAGTTGCGATGAACGCCACCGCCGAAGAAGTCAAAATCGAACTTAAGGCGCAGATTGACAGGGCACTTGCGTTTGGTGTTCCGTTGAGCCATCTCGACACGCACATGGGAGCGGTCCTAAGTCGCCCCGATTTGGTAGAGGTGTACGTCAATTTATCCCTGGAGTACGATCTTCCTGTTTTGTTTTTCAAGAGCATGGATCCGCAAATGGAGAAAGCCTATCCAGCCCTCGCAGCCCGTTTTCAGAAGTCGGTAGCGCAGTTGACGGAGCGAAAACTTCCCTTGCTCGATAACCTCTTGCAATTCTACGGCGGCAATGTCCCGGAGCAACGGAAACAACAATATTACGACGAACTGACCAAGATCGGTCCGGGGGTAACCCAGTTGATTATCCATTGCGGGCACGACAACGAAGAACTCCGCGCCATCACCGACAGTGCCGCCCGCCGCAATCAGGACCGAGTGATATTTACAGATAACGCGATGCGAGATTTCTTAAAGAATCAGAAGATCAGTCTGATATCGTGGAAGCAATTTCGAGATCTCGAGCAAACCGCAAAGGTACCCTAAATAACGAGATTGGTGGGAGATCTGTTGCAGGAAGATGGGGCAGGAAGATGTGGGCAGAATGATAAGTGTTGTTAAGATCGCATTCATGGCTTGCATGTGGCTGATATCTAGCACGGCAAGCAGCTTTGCTCAACCAAAAGAATTCGCCGATATCCGATCGATTGCGGCCGACTTGATTGTCCCGAGCATGGTTGAACGTGAGCCAGTTGCGGGCCGGAGGATACGCCGCAGCCTGGAAGGTTGGAATCGCGAAAGAGTCTATCACTCGCTTTATCTACCGACGGATTGGACTCGCAAAACAACCTTTCCGATCCTCGTTGAGTACGCAGGCAACGGCGGATATCACGACGCTTTGGGAGATGCCAGTAGCGGGCGCCCCGAGGACAGTTGTTTCGGGTACGGAATGACCCAGGGTGAGGGTTTTGTATGGATTTGCCTGCCTTGTCTGAACGCTGCCGGTTCCGACCTTGCGTTAACATGGTGGGGCGATGCTCCTAACTATGATCCCTCGCCAACGCTGAACTATCTTTATGCGGCGATCGCGGATACGTGCGATAACTTTGCAGGTGACGCGAGCCGCATTGTTCTTTGCGGATTCTCCCGTGGGGCCATTGCCTGCAACTTCCTGGGGTTGCATGATGACAAGACTGCCAAGCTTTGGCGAGCCTTTGTTCCGTATAGCCATTACGATGGTGTCCGCAAATGGCCATATCCAAATAGCGACGCTGGCTCGGCAGCGGCGCGTTTGGAAAGGTTAGCGGGCAGGCCACAGTTTATTTGTGGTGAAAAGGATCAGATCGAGGAAACTCGACGTTATCTTGGGCAACACGCGTCGAAGGCAAACCTGACGTTCGCTTCGACCGGCTTTCGCAACCACAACGACGCGTGGATTCTCAGACCGAGCAAAACACGACAGCAGTTGCTAGAGTGGTTGAAGACGAATACGACGTCAAAGCCCGCGGGACACAAGATGCCAGCGGATCGATGAATTCTTGCCACGAAACGTTAACCGCTACGTTACAAGGAAATTACCTGCGCAACAGCGCTTCAATACGCACTTTAGGACCGATCGATCAATAGCTATCCCAAGTGATTTAATCGTTTAACGGCAATACCGTTCAATGAAGCCCAATTTCGCAAAAACTTCGTTTAACCGTTAGCCGTAGGCGTAAGTTAATGGTATTGAGTACGCCTTCGGCTGACTGTTAAACAAATAATTGAACGGTATTGTGTTTAACGGCAAGCCGAAGGCGTCGCGTCTCCACTAACTCACCGTCGCCTACGGCTTGCCGTTAAACGAAAAAGTTTCCCAGTAAGAAGTTGTCTGTTGTTTTTGTCGCCTTTTGCGGACCGAAAGACGACGGTAATTGTGGTATTCTGGTTCTTACCTAAGCCCAAATAGACTCTCCTACTTGATGGAGTTTTTCCCATGATGCTTTTCCATCGATGCATCGCCTGCTTGGCATTTGTTCTTTTGTCACCCAATGCGTACTCACAACAGGAAGACGAAGAGGTACAGGCCGCTACGATCGCCAAACGCTTCTTGTCCATCCTCGAAAAAAATCCTCAGCGTGGAACCGCGATAGAAAAAGTCTTCTCGCATCATTTGCAACGAGGGACTCTAGATTCCTTTATCGGCGAACTGGAACAACGCACCAAGGCCAATGCTAGCGATGGCGTTGCATGGATGCTTTTGGGATTGTTTGAAAGTCAGCGCAGAATGGACACGCAAGCCATTTACGCCTTTGCCGAAGCCGAGAAACTTCGTCCCGACGATGGACTGCCCGCTTACTATCGCGGTCAATGCCTGTTGCGAACCGGCGAACCAACCAAAGCCATCGACGCTTTCGAAATAGCGATCCAGCGAAAGCCCCCTCGCATAGTTCTGCTCGAGATATTCGAACAACTTGGCCGAACCCATCAACGCCAAAATCGCAATGACCTGGCCATCGAAGTTTGGAAGCGATTGGAATCTCTTTTCCCGGACGATCATCGCGTCCTAGAACAGATCGCCACCATACAGAGCCAAGAGAGCGCATTTCAAGATGCACTTCCACGCTACGAACGCTTGATCACTCTGACCAAAGATGCATACCAACGCACGCAATTTCGAATGGAAGCTGCTCAACTCCGCATCAAATTGGGGGCAAACGAAAATGGAATGGCGGAACTGGACTCGATACTTGGGGATCTCAAACCGGATGGCTGGTTGTATCGCGATGTCCAACGCAAAATCGAAGAGGTCTACTTAAAATCGAATGACCAGGCAGGCTTGATCAGCTACTACGAGAACAGGCTAGAAAAATCTCCCGACGACATCGAGTCGATGGTCCGGCTTTCCAAATTCCTGGCTTCGTCCGGTCAAGTACCTGAGGCCAACCAGTGGATGGCCCACGCGATCCAGCGTGCACCTTC
>JBBRJI010000311.1:0-6769 GCA_038219625.1 Pirellulales bacterium
CATCAAATCGATCGAGTACTTCGCCAGCCGTCGCCCATCGATCAACGGCAAGACTAGCAGAAAAAACTGCATCAGATGACTTATCGAGCAGGTTGGCAAATTCAGTGATTCGATTTGCACGTTGCCCCCCCTGAGTCCGCAGGCCGAGTTGGACCTCGAGCCAATCTAGTAACATGCTCGACCCGCCAGCTAGCGAGTTGAGAGAGAGTTGACGGCCTGATGGGTGGCAATCAACTAACCCTATTAACAGCAAGCTTTTGTACTGCATTAAATTCTTCCCTCTGTAAGCGCACTACGAAACCTGCCGGCAATTTGCGTTTAGACATACCCGAGATGCCTTCGGCAACCTACATTCCCGAGCCAACGATTGTTACTAGCCCGTCGGAAAGATGGCCCTGGCAAAACAGCTTCACTTTTGCCAGTTCCATAACCTTGCTAGGTTCCTTGCTTATGTTGATTCTCGAAGTCGCTTGAAAGACCACCTCAGTGCAGCGACCTTTCCAGATCGATGGACATTGCGCCACGAATGCTTCCTTCAAAAAGTTCGCTAAGTAGCCCATCAATACCGTCTCAAAGTCGCAATACCACAGAAAATGCTCCATCCAAAATGCCAGAAAAACTGGTCTCATTGACCAAACGTGTCACTCGCCTCGGCTAATGTCTAAGCTGAATTGATGCCCATGCTAGCAAACACCAGAAGGGCTTGATAGACTTTGGTCATCAATTCGGGAGTTCAGCAAGGACTCAAAGATGAAAATTAAGCTTAGCGAGTATGTAATGGTAGCCGAAGCGGCGGCAATTCTCGGTGTTTCCCAAGGGACCATTCGAACTTGGGCAGAAGCGGGGGAAATCCCAATGCACAAAATGTGCGATGCCTTACACGCCTGCAACACAAAAACACAATCAGTAATGAGACGATCGAGCGATTCACCCCGAGTAAATCAGTAATGTCCAATCCATTTTTCGATCAGCCCATTCTCAATTCGCCATATGAGTTTCCGTGTCGACATTGGGAACTCGATAGCACTGGACAACCAACCCAAAAAATCATCGGCATCCGTCGCCTCGCCGAGTTCATCTCACCCATTCCGAAACCCAAAAAGCGGAAAAAACAGTCAGACCAACTTCAGTTGCAATTCGATGAAGGACATGGCCTTTCGACGAAAGAACAGCAATATGATACAACCTCGGTGATAAACGAAGTTCGTCGCGCGGTTGGACAGTGGAGAGCGGTATCAAACCCAAGCGAATGGCATGTCACTCCGGAAACTGCTCGCTTGCTTCAGCATTGGCGTACTCATAAGTTCAACGGCGTCCGTCCATTCTTTTGCCAGGTGGAAGCCGTTGAAACCGCCATCTGGCTATCAGAGGTAGCTCCGAAATCCAAGGAAGGTAAACGCTTGCTCGATCACCTCGATCGTGCAAACCGCGACGCGAATCCAGAGCTAATGAGGCTAGCACTAAAACTAGCAACTGGTGCCGGCAAGACGACTGTAATGGCCATGCTGATTGCTTGGCAAACCGTGAATTCAGTTCGACGTCCGGGAAGTAGGAACTTTAGCAAAGGGTTCTTGATAGTTGCACCTGGATTAACGATTCGAGACCGCCTTCGAGTTTTGCATCCCAACGATCCGGACAGTTACTACAAGAATCGCGAGATCGTGCCAAACGACATGTTGGAAGACATCGGCAAAGCCAAGATAGTCATTACCAACTACCATGCCTTCAAAATGAGAGAACGCATCGAGCTTTCAAAAGGTGGACGCCAACTGCTCCAGGGTCGTACCGGCGAAGATCTGAACACTCTTGAAACTGAGGGGCAGATGCTCCAACGCGTCATGCCCGATTTAATGGGGCTCAAGAACATCGTAGTTCTCAATGACGAAGCCCACCATTGCTATCGTGAAAAGCCTGTCGAGCCTGACGACGTTGATCTGAAAGGTGATGATAAAAAGGAGGCTGAGAAAAACAACGAAGCAGCGAGACTTTGGATCTCCAGCCTCGAAGCAGTGAACCGCAAACTTACGGTGACTCGCGTTCTCGATTTGTCTGCAACTCCATTTTTCTTAAGCGGGTCCGGATACGCCGAAGGAACTCTGTTCCCTTGGACCATGAGCGACTTCTCGTTGATGGATGCGATCGAATGTGGAATCGTCAAGCTGCCTCGCGTGCCTGTCGCTGAAAACATTCCCGGTAACGAAATGCCAATGTTTCGCAATCTTTGGGAGAACATTCGCGCAGACATGCCCAAGAAAGGTCGCGGCCAGGGCGAAGAACTCGATCCACTCAAGCTTCCGACTCGGCTACAAACCGCCTTGCAAGCACTCTACGGTCACTATGAGAAGACGTTCAAGATGTGGGAAGACGCTGGCATCGCTTCTCCACCATGCTTTATTGTCGTTTGCCAAAATACGGCCATCTCAAAACTGATTTACGACTATATCTCAGGCTTTCACCGGAAGAATGTAGACGGCACCACGACCCTCGAAAACGGGCGGTTGGCACTGTTCCGAAATTTTGACGAGTCAACTGGCAATCCGCTAGCCCGACCAAACACGCTTTTGATCGACAGCGAACAATTAGAAGCGGGCGACTCGCTCGATGATGGTTTCCGGAATATGGCATCGGACGAAATCGAGCGATTTCGTCGGGAGATTGTTGAACGAACTGGCGATGCTCGTGCAGGAGATAAGATCACTGACCAAGAATTGCTTCGCGAAGTCATGAACACTGTTGGCAAGCCAGGTCAGCTTGGCGGTAGTATTCGATGTGTCGTCTCTGTGTCCATGTTGACAGAAGGCTGGGATGCCAACACCGTTACGCATGTGCTGGGTGTTCGGGCATTCGGAACCCAGCTCCTCTGTGAACAGGTCATCGGACGCGCTTTACGACGTCAATCTTATGAGCTCAATGAAGATGGCCCTAACAAAGGGTTATTCAACGTAGAATACGCGGACGTCTTCGGGATTCCATTCGACTTTACTGCCAAACCGGTGATAGCGCCGCCACAGTCGCCACGCGAGACCATTCAGGTCAAGGCAATAAAGCCCGAACGAGACCATCTCGAGATTCGATTCCCGAGGGTTGAAGGCTATCGTGTAGAACTACCCGAAGAACGATTATCGGCTGACTTCAACGATGATTCAGTGCTAACACTTACGCCGGATCTTGTCGGCCCGTCAATAACCCAGAATTCGGGCATCATTGGTCAAACGGTCAATATGAATCTCGAACATCTCGATGACCTGAGGCCCTCGACCATCGTCTTCCATGTGACGCAGCGATTACTCTACACGAAATGGCGAGATCCCGGCGAAGAACCGAAACTTCACTTGTTCGGTCAATTGAAACGCATCACGAAAGAGTGGCTCGATAAGTACTTGGTCTGCAAGGGCGATACCTACCCCGGCTTGCTGATGTATCAAGAACTGGCCGATATCGCGTGCAATCGAATCACGGCCGCAATCACGCGGAGATTTAGCGACGAACGACCGATCAAGGCAATGCTCGACGCCTACAACCCAACAGGCTCAACTTCATTCGTTCGCTTCAATACCAGCAAGACCGATCGTTATGATACAAGCGGTCCGCCCCCGAAAAGCCATGTAAACTGGGTGATCTTGGATAGCGACTGGGAAGGAGAGTTCTGTCGAGTCGCCGAGTCGCATCCGCAGGTAAGAGCCTACGTAAAGAATCACAATCTTGGACTCGAAGTCCCTTACCGTTTCGGCAGCGAGATGCGGAAGTACCGACCGGACTTCATTGTTCTCGTCGACGATGGCCATGGGCCTGACGATCTTTTGCACTTAATCGTCGAAATCAAGGGCTACCGGCGCGAAGATGCTAAAGAGAAAAAATCGACGATGGATACCTATTGGGTCCCGGGCGTCAACAACTTGGGCACCTACGGCCGCTGGGCTTTCGCCGAGTTTACTGACATTTACGAAATCGAGTCCGATTTCAAGGCGAAGGTTGAGAAGCAGTTTAACTTAATGCTTGATTCGGTCACTGCGACGGCAGGATCAATCGCGTAAGTCCACCTCGTTTAACCGTCAGCCGCTGGCGTACGAACCATTAACTACTAACCACTCACCACCAGCCACTAATCACTGCCCCATGGCCGAACGATTGCAGTTGCGAGTATTCATCAGTTCTGTGCAGAAGGAGCTGGCTAGCGAACGTCTGGCTCTACAGATTCTGCTCACGACTGATCCGTTCTTGCAGCAGCATACACGCCCCGTACTTTTTGAGCGTGAACCGCAGCCGCTTCGGCCTGATGGACAGGCCTACTTAAAGCTCCTAGATAAATGTCAGTTGATCGTACTGATACAAGGTAAGACCTACGGGGATCTGTACGGCGATTTATCCGCGACGCATCATGAATATCGTCGGTCTCAGGAGCTGAAACTGCCAACGCTGGTTTGCGTTCTCGGTGACAACAAATTGAAACGAGAAGACCCTGTAAACGCGTTTCTCAAAGAAGTCAAACACGACGGCCATACCTACGATCGTTTCTCGACAATCGAAGAATTGCAGCGACAGACTCGCGATCGAGTCATCAAACATATTCGAGACAGTTATCACATCGAGCCTACTCGTGATGAAGATGCAATTGGCAAAGGCACTATTGAGATAGCGTCGGCATTCGAGCGTCAACGATTACCGGACTGGTCAATCGATGCGGCAGTGCGAGAGCGAGCGAAGCAACTCGCTTTAGCGTCTGCTGGCTCGGACCGAAAATCGCTGACAGCCAAAGATCAATTACGTGAGCTTCGAAATCGCGGTTACGTCTGGCTCGATGATGCTGAACAACTGAAATTGACAGCAGCGGGACTACTATTGCTCGGACGTGATCCATCGGCCTGCTTTGCACATTGTCGCGTTCAACTCGACGCGTTCTCCGGTATATCGAAAGATGCGAAGGCGATTGATCACGAAACCGCGGTCGGGGATATTGCTTCCGTTGTTGATCAAGCTTTAACGTTCATCGACCGCAATATTCGGCATCCCCTCAGAATTGTTGGTTTAAAACGCATCGAGGTCGCAGAGTATCCCGAGGAGGCGATCCGTGAGGCGATTGTGAACGCGTTGGCTCATCGTGATTACGAAGATGCAACGCGGCATGTGGTCGTTGAGGTCTTCAAGAATCGTATCAAAGTATCGAGCCCCGGTGGACCGCCCGGCGACACAAAAATGGCTATCATCAATCGCGGAACTGCAAAATCCCGCGCCAGAAATCCGCTTGTTGCACAGGGGCTTCGCTTCTTGGGGCTTATGGAGGAACGGGGAACGGGTATTCTGCGTATGAAGGCTTCGATGCTGGAACACGGACTGGACCCGCCGCGACTCGCGCACGAAGACGACTATTTTGTGGTGACACTCCCCGGTCCAGGTGACAATTTAGATCGGATTCGCGTAACGAAAAAGCAAGACGACAAATCACTTGCGCATCTTTCGGAGCGTCAGCAACGGATCGTCCAGCAAGCGATTCTTGACGGTTCCGTTACCGCCAGTTGGTGCGTCGCGAACTTGCAGATTTCCAGAGCGACTGCATTTCGCGAACTCAATAGTCTTGTCGAACTCGGATCGCTGCTAAAGCAGGGCGAAGGACGAGGGACAAAGTACGCGCTCGGAGGAACTTTGAAATGAACAGGTCGCGAAATTTGCGCTTCATTTGCGCTTCATTTTTGTCGAGTTTGCGCTTCATTTCCGTTTCGTTTTCAAGGACTTTGCGCTTCACTTGCGCTTCATCTTTAAGAGTTTTGCGCTTCATTTGCGCTCGATTTCGCATCGTTTTGCGCTCGATCAACCCGCCGAACGGGATAGCCGGGCCTGATGCAGGCAACGCACGTTGCGCCCAATTTGCGCCCGAATTCCCCGGCCATTGCGCCCGATTTATTCGCAACATTCATGTCCGGGACCGCATTCAGACATGCGTAGTTTGCGCCTGCCCGAACACGTGTCCGGACATGGCCAACCGAACTGCGGGCACCACCTGACCATTTTCCCGACGTCGGCAAAATGGTCTCAACTAGCCACTAATCACTAACCACCAAGCACTGCCACAATGGCCAAGAAGAAACCATCCAGTACAGAGACATTGAAGTCCGTTGAGACGCTCACGCACGCGGGCGACAAGCGAAAGAATATTCCTACGGTCGAGTACCAATCGGTAGTCAAGGAAGATCAAAAGCAGCCGATTCCGGTCCGCTATACACGCAATACTGACTTAGATCCGCAGTTGATGTGGCGGGGCAAGGACGAGAAGGATTGGTCGGACTTGGTCGTGCATGCGCCACCGCTGTACATCCAGGAAAAAGTGCATCCCAAAGTCCTCATTGATGACCTTGTTCGTCAATCGAAATCACAAGCCACCAGCCACCAACCTCAAACCACTTACAAACAGCTTGATTTGTTCTCGGACTTCAACGGTGTGCCGCAAGGGGATGCAAAGACCGAGTTCTACCAGCACGACCAGAACTGGTCCAACCGTATGATCCTCGGCGACTCGTTGCAAGTCATGGCAAGCCTCGCTGAACGTGAAGGGCTACGTGGCAAAGTGCAGTGCATCTACTTTGATCCACCCTACGGCATCAAGTTCAACAGCAATTTTCAGTGGTCCACCACTAGCCGCGATGTCAAAGACGGTAAGGCCGATCACATCACACGCGAGCCTGAGCAAGTGAAGGCCTTCCGCGATACTTGGCGCGATGGAATTCATAGTTATCTCACCTATCTCCGCGACCGGCTCACCGTCGCCCGCGATCTG
>JBBRJI010000312.1:0-6765 GCA_038219625.1 Pirellulales bacterium
ATTTTTCGGAAACTCGTTCATACGAATGAGGGACATGACGGACGGCGTTAGCAATACGTTTATATTCGGCGAACGAGGTAGCAAGCTGGGTGGTTCCCTATGGCATGGTTACATTTCGAGCGCTGCAGGTGCTTCGGCTAGATTCCTTGGTACAACAGATCATGTCCCCAACAGTCCAGAGGGCCACTTCGATGACTTTTCAAGCTATCATACGGGTGGTACGCACTTTGTTTTTGGAGACTGCGCAACGAAGTACCTCTCCAATAGTATCGACTTGGAAGTTTTCCAAGCGCTTGCGACGCGAGCGGGTGGCGAAGTTCCTAAATCGGTTGAGTAATGATTCCTGTCAAAACGAAGCTTAAATGAAATTTGCGATTTGCAACGAGACGTTTGGCGACTGGCCCATCGAACGAGGATTCCAAGAGGCACGCAAATATGGTTATACCGGTATCGAGGTCGCCCCATTTACACTGGGCAAAAGCGTCTACGAAATTTCCGAATCGCAACGAACGGAGTATCGTCAGTGTGCGATCGAGCACGGGCTAGAAATCATCGGATTGCATTGGCTGCTGGCCAAGACATCGGGCTACCATCTAACAACGGACGACCTGGGCATTCGGTCCAAGACCAGTGAGTACTTCTGTGCACTTACTCAATTGTGCAGCGAACTTGGCGGCAAGCTCATGGTGCTCGGTTCACCTTTGCAGCGAAATTTTCCGGATACTATGAGCCACGAAGAAGCCATGGATAACGCAGCCGATCTGTTGGCCAACGTAGTTCCAAGCTTAGAGAAGTACGGAATTCAAATTGCCATTGAACCGCTTGGACCACAAGAAGGAAATTTTTTAAATCATGCGTTTCAAGCTCGCGAGTTGATCAACTTGATTGGTAGCCCGCAAATCCAGTTGCATCTCGACGTCAAAGCCATGAGCAGCGACGGCGAGCCAATCGACGCCATCATCCGAAAGCACTCTGATATTCTGATTCATTTCCATGCCAATGACCCCAACCGGCTCGGACCAGGCATGGGGGATGTTGATCAAATACCAATTTTTACGGCCCTCAAGGAAATCGGCTACTCAGGCTGGGTTAGCGTCGAGGTATTTGACTATACGCCTGGAGTCGAAACCATTCTCAGTGAAAGCATGGCCAATATGCTGGCTGCGATTGGTTAATCCGAAGTAAACTCGGGGGCATTGGCTTGTTATTGGCCTTATGCCGATGATTCTGCCAGCCATTTGCTAACGCAACCTTGGTCAGCTTGCGTAGTGACTGCCGCAAAGTCAGCCATATAGCCTCGCAGATGTTTAATCTTGACGGTCCTCGGAGTGCGCTGGCTAAAGTCGACATCCGCATGGACCGTTCCATTCTCCAAATCGAAAGCGATAGAATCGCCATCTTGGATCATTCCAATGGGACCGCCCATGGCCGCTTCCGGCGAACAATGAACGCCAATCGCGCCGCTCGACACGCCTGAGACGCGCGTGTCTGATAGGAGAGCCACTTTTCCTTTGAGATCAGGCATCGATAGGGCTGCCGTTGCAACATGAACCTCGGGCATTCCAGCCGCGACGGGGCCAAGTCCCCTCAGAACAACCACATGGCCTGGCCGAATCCGATTTTCTACGGCTGCATCCGAAACTGCCTTTCCGGATTCAAAGCAAATCGCTGTCCCCTGAAAACGGGGCGAATCGAGGATCGAGACTTTAAAAACAATCCCTTGAGGCGCGATGTTGCCAAAGCAAACCTGAATGTCCGCGTACTCTTTCCAGGGCGTCCTAAGCGGAGCGATCAATTCGTTGACGGCAGGGACTTCAGGAGCTGCATGCAGATTGGATTCCAAATCCTCGCCGGTGACCGTCATGCACTTGCCGTCAAGAAGCCCTGCGTTCAATAGGTGACGAAGCAACATGCTCGTTCCACCTAGGCGATGCAAGTCGATCATGGTGCCAGTTCCTCGCGGTGCGAAATTGCAGTAGACCGGCGTTCGACGGCAGATCGCTTGGATGTCACGCAGTCCGAACTCGACATGTGCTTCACGAGCCAAGGCCAATAGATGAAGCACTCCGTTCGTCGATCCACCAATGGCAGCGATGGCGGACATGGCATTGCAGAACGCTTGACGCGTTAGGATATCTCGCGGACGTAGATTCCGTTCAAGCAACCGACGAATCGATTTCCCAACGCGTTGGCATTCTAAATTCTTTCCTTCATCAATGGCAGGTATGGAAGAAGTATTGGGAAGGCTCAAGCCGATCGCTTCCATGGCGATTCCCCATGTGTTGAACGAAGCTGCAATCCCGCAACCACCTGGTCCCGGACAAGCCGTGCGAAGAATGGCTTCCGCAATTGCGTCCTGCATTTGCCCCGCCCGTACGCGTGCTTGTGTATCGTAGACGTCGAAAATGGTGGTCGGTTTACCTTGATGACACCCCGGCATGATCGAACCACCGTTGACTATCAGCCCAGGAAAGTTTGTCCGTGCGAGAGCCATCGCAAACCCCGGTCCATTCTTGTCACAATGATGCAGGCCAACCAAGGCATCGTAACGATGAGCTTCGCACACCATCTCCGCTCCATTCGCGATATGGTTTCGAGAAACCAGCGATGCGCCTCCGTCGGGGCCACCTTGGACGAGGTTATCGCTGACCGGAGAGACTCCAAACGGAAAACCAATCAACCCAGCTTCGACACAACCCACTTGGATGTGTTGCGCCAATCGGTAGCTGTGTACATTGCACAAGTTACCTTCGAGCAACGGTGTGCCGATCCCAATGTGGGGCTTATCAAAGTCGGCTTCCGTGAATCCAAGCCCCCAAAAAAATGCATTGACTCCCCGTTGCCAACCGTGAGTAAGTTGGCGCGAGTTCCAATTCAGGGTTGAAGTCATGTTGAAGTTTGCTTCCAGTTGGATTGCAGAGAAATAGCTCGATATTCCAAATTGGGGCTCGGTGGTCCCCACCAAGTTTTCTCGACGGAGACTGTCGAGCCGCCATCATTTGTCTGTGAGAACTTCTGGTTGAAGCAGATGAAGGAAATGCCCGTGATCCGACGTCACAATGACTAGCGACTGCTCCCATGCCTTGCGAGCCTCAATCCAATGAAAAATCTTTTCCAAGGCTGCGTCTCCACTCAACACGGCCCCGATGGAATTGTCGATGTTGTTTGCATGGTTCGCCCAGTCGACGTCTCCCGACTCCACCATCAACCAGAACCCATCTGGGTCCTCCTGCAATACTTTTAGGGCGGCTTCGGTCATTTGGGCGAGGGTCGGATTCTCGTCGATGTCTGCCTCCGAATATACTTCGGCGTCTTTCACATCCAGGACTGGCTTGTAGTCGCCATTGGCGGTCTGAAACGGCAGATGCCCTTTTTTGACACCAAAGAACCCTAGCAACCGCTTCTTTTCCGCCACGGCATGGGAAGCTTTGTCGGCCAATAGCTTTGGCCCGTTGACTCCACTGGTTCTTTGTGCGACGACGTATTTAGCCGTGGGGCTACCGGTGCTTGCATCCACCCGTTTCAAGTCTTCGTCAGTCAGGTACCTGTTTCCGGCGATAAAGTTTTGGCCTTGGCCGGCACCGTCGTTGGTTACTTCGCCGTAGCCACCACCTAATACGACATCGAGTCCTGGGAGTGGATCCGACTTGTGCGATATGCTTGGCAAGCCGAGCATGTCGCGTGATAAATCCTGATAGTCATCTCGGCTGACGTTGTGAGCGTAAGCCGCCGCTGGGGTCGCATGACAAAACGGAACGCTCGTAATCGCTCCGACAGAAAAACCTTGGGTGCGCTGCAATCGCTGTGCGATCGTTTCCACTTTCTTAAGTTCACAGTCTAAGTTCACAGCACCGTTGATCGTTTTGATTCCCGCGGTGAAGGACGTTGCAGATGAGGATGAGTCCGTGTAGGCATGATTCGAGATCTTGGATCGGCTGATCGGGTACTGAGCATCGATTTCGGTCTGCCAAGGGAACGAACCAGCTAACCTCGAGTCAAAGCCGCCAAATTTGATTATTGGCTTCGTATTCAATTGCGCGTCGACGTCGGTTTCTACTTCATCACCATAGGGTGCCGTAACAACATAACCAAAGTCCGTTTTGACTTGGTTGTAGTCTTGAAATATCAAGCCGGTGCCCCGGCCTTCGGTGTATCCGACTTTGCCGGACTTGTAGATGGCTGCTGCTTGCGTGGTTTGATAATCCATACCATCAAAGATAACCAAGAAGACATACTTCTTGCCGCGTTCCTCTGTCGCGCTGAGCTGCAGCCGATAAACGTCCGTTTGATCGGCATAAGGGGCGTCGGCTCTAAGTGTATTGGTCGGCATTCTGCGATAGAGCGCCTCCAGTCTTGCCGCATCGCGATATGCACTCCCCTCATTCATGTAAGGAGCGAAGGAGTCGCCGAAGACATAGACGGGAATGAGTCGGTTGGAATGGTTTGTCCATGCGCTATAACTGCTTGGGCGGTTTCCCCAATAGCCCCAAGTTGCGATCTTGTCGAGCGTGGCGGTAGCCTGCAATTGAGCGATTTTATCGTTGGGAGGTACAATTACCTTTGGACTCTCGACCGAAACCGTGCTTTCGGCCTTTGGCGTCACTTTTTCTTGAGCATGCGTTGGAGTCTGTTGTACCCATCCACCGAGTATGATTAGTGCGATGAACAAAAAACGGGGATTGGGGGTTCTCATATTTGTCGATTCACCGGCGGGAGCGGATGGGAAACGCGTAAGGGGGATAGCCCCCTATTCTAAGTCAACATGTGAATTTGCCTACTCGTGAAGTTCATGGCATTCGCAAATGTTTATCCGATCGAAGGCTGTAGCTGGATTCGTTAGGATATCGTTGCACTTGAAACTCGCAAAGATTAAATTGTGGCGGTTGCCCTTCCCCAATTCTGTAATGCAAAGCGAGTCCTCTCCAAATGTCAGACCAAATCCAGAAACCTCAATTTTCGAAAACCGAAAGTGTTTCTCGTCGCGACTTTATTAAGATTGGAAGCGCTATCGCAGCGGCTTCTGGAGCGATAGCAACAACGGCCATTCAGCCAAGCGTAGTGCGCGCGGCCAGTGCAAACGGAAAAATTCGAATCGGGATTATCGGCCCGGGGGGACGCGGTTTCAATGCACACGTCAGGACCTTGTCGAAACTATGTGCTGCCGGACAGCCAATTGAATTGGTGGCTGTCTGCGACGTCTACAGTGAGCACCGCGATCGTGCTGCGGATTATATCCACGAAAAGAATGAGAACACTCCCGCCAAGTACGATGACTTCCGCGAAATGATCGCCAAGGAGAAGCTCGACGCCGTTTGCATTGCCACGCCAGATCATTGGCACGCCACGCAAGCGATCGAGTGCATGCAAGCAGGGCTAGATGTCTACTGCGAGAAGCCGATGACGAAGACCGTCGAAGAAGCCATCGCGGTTCTCAAGGTCTGGAATAAGACCGGCCGAGTCATGCAAGTGGGCGTGCAATCGACTAGCTTGCCTCTATGGACCGAGGTCAACAAGCTTCTTCGTGAAGGAAAACTCGGCAAAGTTCTGATGTACCAAACCGAGTTCTTTCGCAATTCGGATGTTGGGCAGTGGCGATACTACAAACTGACGCCGAGTATGACCCCGAAGAACATCAACTGGAACAGATGGCTGGGTGTCGACGACGGACTGGCTGTGAATCAAGCATTCGACCGAGAAGTCTACGCACAATGGCGACGATTTTGGCCATTTGGTTCCGGCATGTATACCGATTTGTTTGTGCATCGCACGACTGCCATGCTCAAGGCAACGGGATTGAGATTCCCTGGCCGTGTGGTTGGTGCTGGCGGAATCTTTATGGAATACGATGGCCGAGATGTTCCTGACGTGGCCACGGTTGTTGCCGACTTCAATGAAGGTGTCCAAGGCTTGGTAACGGCAACGATGTCTTGCCAGGAATCGCCGATTGCGCAGTTGATTCGCGGCCATCAAGGTTCTTTTATCTTTGGGAATGGGGAGCAATTTGAGAAGTTTGAGTTTGTGCCCGAGAGACCGCAAGTGACAGGAAACAGCAAACTGACGAAAGAAACAATTACATCGGACAAGGTCGAGGACACAACGTATGCCCACTTTAAAAACTGGATCGAAGCCATGGTGGCAAAGGACCCAATGAAATGTAACAACTCAGTGGACCTGGGTGCCGCAGCCATTACCAACGTGCTGTTAGGGGCTCGAAGTTATCGCGAAGGCAAGGTTTACCATTTTGACGCCGAAAACTTGTCGGTGCACGATGGCGATTCGTCTTGGGCCAAGAAATGGGAAGCCAAGTCGCACGCTCGCGCCAAGCCCAACCAAATACCAGGCTGGACGGCAGGCGATTCAGGTAGTTTATTGAAGGACCCGGAGTACATGAAATTAGCCGGTCCGTGGGTCGATGGCAAAGACCCAGGATCGCGGTGAGCACAAAAATGAGAATGGTCGCATTCTTGCGCGCGGTCAACGTTGGCGGTAGGACGGTTAAGTCGCCGCAGCTCATTCAATCGTTCCATACGCTCGGATTCGAGAACGTGACGACGTTTCTGGTGAGTGGTAATGTGCTGTTCTCTGGAACGACTAAAGCTGTTCCAAAGCTGAGGGGACGCATAGAAGCACAGTTGCTATCGGACTTGGGTTTTCAAACACAGGTCATCCTTCGTTCGATGGAGCAAGTTGCAGCGATTGCCGACCTGAATCCATTTCAATTGACCGAGGTTGAAAAGGAAGGTTACACAGTGAACGTGGCCCTCT
>JBBRJI010000313.1:0-6755 GCA_038219625.1 Pirellulales bacterium
ATACGCTCTTACTTATCCCGATCGGGTTCCAGCTCCCAGCCCTTCCATCGACTGGACACAGCCGATGCGATTGGAGTGGAAACCAGCGGATCTGGACCGTTACCCAGCTTTGCAACTAGGATTCGAAGTTGCGAAAAAAGGTGGAACCTGCGGCGCGGTGCTGAACGCTGCCAATGAAGCTTCCGTAGAGCTGTTCCTCAACAATAGAATAAAACTGACCGAGATTGCGACCATTTGTCGTCAAGTACTAGATCATCATCATTTTTCTCCCTCCCCGACCCTTTCCGAGCTTTTAAAGCTCGATCAATGGGGACGCAACGAAGTTCAAAGATGGATTACCTCAAAATGTTAGATAGCCTCTCCCACCACGACTTGTCCTTTTCGTTGGCGATGATCGCCGATTTTTCGCATTCGGCCATATCTTACTTCGAGTGGATGACGCCCGTGTTGGCTGCGGAACCAAGTCTCATCCTGCAATGGGGAACCTTTTTTTACAACATCATGCTGGTGGCATTGGGGCTTGGTTTCGTCATTTTTGTGCATGAGCTTGGACACTTCCTGGCTGCCAAGGCTTTCGGGGTGAAGTGCGAAAAGTTCTACATCGGCTTCGACGTTCCAATCAAAATCGGGCCGTTTCGTTTGCCATCGAAACTGGTCCATTTCAAGTGGGGTGAGACCGAGTATGGAATCGGGGCGATTCCTCTCGGCGGCTACGTGAAAATGCTGGGCCAGGACGACGATCCACGGCGGGCCGAAGAAGAGTTGGCGCGCATCCGGAAAGAGAACCCCAACGCGTCTGCCGACGATCCCGATCGGATTCAGTTGGACCCTCGGTCGTTCCCAGCCAAAAGCGTCGGCGCTCGAATGGTCATTATCAGCGCCGGGGTCGTGATGAATTTGATCTTCGGCGTTTTGATGGCCGCCTGGGCTTTTCACGCAGGTGTCAAATACGATCCAGCCGTAATCGGCGAAGTCATACCGGGCGATCCCGCTTGGAAGCACGGATTGGCAGCCGGCGACAAGGTCGTTCAGATCGATTCCATGAAGGAGCAGGAGCTATCGTTCAGGGATATGGCTATGGCCGTTATCTTTCACGGATTGAGAGATCCCAAAAAGGAAGTCGAACTGAGTTTCGACCGACAAGGAACAACGTTTACCAAAAAAATTGTCGGAACGACCTCGCACTCCGACCCCAAGATCATACAGCGATTGACCCTCGGGCTTGCAAATGCCGCCACAACTCTCGTCAGCAAAGACCCACCTGTGGGCAAGTACATCGAATTGGGCTACGCGGATGCAACCAAGATAATTCCAAAGTTGGAGAAGACCGATATTATTGTTGGCGTCAATGGCGAGATGCTGCCAATCTCCAGTCATAGCGATGTCCCCATGGAGTATTCCTTAAACGAAAAGATGCACCCGAGACTGAGCGAAACCTTGAAGTTACAGGTAAAACGTCAGGGGGAAATAGTCGATGTGGACTGGCCGCCAGTTCCCATGAAGAGCTTTGGATTGCGATTTAAGCCAGGGCCTATTGTGGCCGTTCGCGATGATTCCGTAGCCGCCGCCGCAGGCGTCCTCGAAGGGGACGAACTGGTAGAATTCAATGGCCAGCCGATTACGGACGCACTGACTCTGCCCTTGATTATTTCAGCAATGCACGGCAAGTCCGTTTCCTTAACTTTGGAGCAAAAGGACAAAACAAGGATTCAATTGGATTGGCAAGTACCTGAAAATTTCGTTGTCACCAGCGGTGAAGGCACCCTTGGTCCGACTGGCTTTGAGTTACCCGGAACGGGAATCGTCTATGCACCGTCCAACGTGGTCAGTGCCGTAGAAGCAACTTCCCTGGCGTCCAAGAGCGGGATCGTCGTGGGGGATGTGATCAAGCAATTTAAGTTTGACGGCAGCGGCAAAGAGGACACCGAGTACTTGTCCAAAGTATTCGTGTCAGGTTACAAAGCCATCATCGAAGAGACACCGTTGGACAAGAGACACAACATCCAGTATTTCCATAATTTAGCGCAAGCTTTCCGCTCGGGAATGCCCGTGGAAATCAGCTACGAGCGCGAGGGCAAAGTCGCCAAAACCCAAGCGGACGTACATACGGAAACCGAGTGGTTCTGGCCTGAACGTGGCGTTTCCTTCACTCCTCTGCAGTTCGAGCACAAAGCCACTACGATGGCCACGGCGATCATGATGGGAGTTGGCGAGATTCGTCGACGAATGGGTAACGTGCTCGAGTTCCTAGAGCTATTGGTGAAGCTCAAGATGCCTTTCAAAGTCGTGGGTGGACCGGGCATGATTGCGGTCGAAGCGACCGATGCAGCCTCCAAGGGGATTTCGCCCCTGCTGATGTTCTTGACCATGCTGAGCGCGAATTTAGCGATCATCAACTTCTTGCCGATTCCTGCACTGGATGGTGGGCACATGATGTTTCTGACCGCGGAAGCAGTTCGGGGCAAGCCGGTGGACGAAGCGTTGCAAATGAAGTTGACAATGGTCGGTGTACTGGGTTTGCTGTGTTTGATGGGGGCGGTAATCATCAACGATTCTATCAACCTCACACGCATGTTCGGTGGCTAGATATTCGACGCGCATGGTAAATCGTACTAATCGTTGCAATCGTTATTGGGCTGTTTCGAGCTCGGCTCGATCCAACGAAATGCGGTTTGCCTATTCCTATGCGTGGCCTAGGTTTATGTTGGCTCCCTCCAACTTCAATCCAGTCAATGTCCATTCACTAGGAACAATGCATCATGAGTCAGGCTTCTTCGCTTACTCCATCGCAGCCCGTCGCGGATGCTCCGTTCGTGGATCGACGTCAACAATCAGGCGCAGGCGAACGAGGCGAGAGAAGGCAATTCGGTAATTCCTATCAAAACCTTTCCAAAGAGGGGCGTCAATTGGCAGAGGCCATTGACGCTTACAAAGTAGACCATCACCGCCGGTACATTACGACCGATGAACTGCTCGGTGTTCTAGGGCGATTAGGTTATAAACAGTCGTCGTAATTCATCGCCCGCGTCCCAGGTCGATCCTTTGCTTGAGGCTTTCCATCGTCACGGTCCAGCTTTCGGCAGCTTTTTCGAAATCAACTTCGGCCCACGAAAGTTCTTTCCCCCCGCTGAGCCTCGATTTGATTTTGGCCTCAGGCCACACGGGAAACTGCCCACTGTTGCCCATGGCCAGTCTGGACTCTGTCCTTTCACTGACCAAATAGTCGGCTAGCAAAGCGGCCGCGGTCGGATTGGGAGCTTTCGCAAGTACGCTGATGGTGTTTGGGATGAAGAGTGTTCCGAAGCCGTCTTTTTCTTGGTCTGGAAACACAATCTCAACGGGATGGCCAGCTTCCTTTTCGATGATCGCATCGTCTGTGTCGGTCAAGCCCCAATCGAGTTCTCCACTGCTTACCGCCAAGGCAACTTGTTTGTTTCCGGCCAAAACGACAGAGTGAGTTATCCAACTATCCGACCACTGAGTCCAATCCAGCGATCGATCGCTTTTGAGGTAATCGCTGCCGGCCCCTGAATCCGCGAACACCTTGTCCGAATGCGAAGCCATGACGGCCATGTGGGTGGCAGTTGTTCCGTAAATCGGATAGGCCAAGCCGCAACGATGGTGCCATTTTTTTTCGGCTAGTTCAAGAACGCTTTTGGGCCAGTTCGCAGGATCGGGCAATTTGTCTTTGTTGACCAGAAGCACGCGGGCCCGAGCGGCGAATGCGATCCATGTCCCGTCTTTGGCTTTAAATCCTTTTGGCCAGGTGTCAGGCACTTTCCAACGACGACTTGCAAGCAGCCCTTGTTTTTGCAAACGAATGGTGTGGACGATTTCGTTGTTCCAGAAAACGTCGCAGCGAGGCCGCTCCTTTTCCCTTTCGATGCGAGTGACCAATCCCAGTGTCTTCGATGCTTCCACGTCAAACTGGCGAGCTATTTCGGTCCCGGAGTTGGCGCGCTCGAACGCATCGAGAATCGGGGCAACAAAATCGCGATCGGAGGCGGAGTAGAGAACGACGTTTTTTTCACGCTGTGGCACGCAACCGAATCCCAAAACCGACGCGGACGCGACGATCAATCGCTGCCAAATCGCGAATCTGCTTGGAAGAAGTGAGCGACCGTTACAACTGTTACAAAACATCAATTTGTCTGCGAATTTTTGGGGCGAGATGGTAATTTCGGCAGAAATCATAGCGAACAAATCGCTGTCGAACTAGGTTAAGTATGGGGTGTCGCTGCTTAATTTGCAACGCATCCCACATCTCCCTTCCCCCGTGGCGAGGTTAGCTCTCGTTGAGTTAACCTCGCCATTTTCGTTTGTTCGAAGCCAAAATGCAATTGTCGCATTTAGGCGAGCTGCAGACAGAAGACTACTGGGCTAGGCCACCGTGTGGCACACCCAAAGCTATTAGCGTTGGGCGTGGAAAGTGTGGCAATCGACTCTAGCGATTCACCACGCCCTTCGTACCTCAGAGCGTGCCACCCAGTTTATAGGTAGATTTCAAACTGCCCCTTGCGCTCAAAACGAAATGGGGCGTCCGTGCCCAATGCAAAGCACCGTTTGCAAGCATCTAACTAAGTGGCTCGCAAACAACGCTGCAGCTTGCATCATTGCAAGACATTTCGTTTCAAATCGGCAATCCGTGGATGCGCCGAGCGGGAATGAAATAGCTATACGACACGCTAGGAAACTAAGCGGCGGCCAAGTGGACTTGGCCAGTCTTGGCCATGACGCCTTCGATGAATTCTTCGAAAATACGAATGTCGAGTGCGCTCGCAGCGGGCGATTCTGGATGGAATTGACATCCGACCACGAACCAATCATCGCTATTGCTTTCGATGCCTTCGATCACTCCGTCTTGGCAACGAGCTGTGACTCGAAAGCAATCCGCCAATCGGTCGATAGCCATATGATGACGGCTGTTGACGCGAATTTCCCCTTCCCCGTAGACACGCCCCAAAATGGAGTTGGTCTCTACGACCAAGGAGTGCCGATGATTCGGGTCATGCGGATCCTTGTGTGGGATAGCCGACGGCATATCGATGGGAAGATGATAGAAAAGATTACCACCTTGAATGACATTGATGAGTTGAAGTCCAACTCCAATAGCCATCAGACTCATCTGACGATTAGCGATCTCTTGAGCCAATCTACGATCGAACTCTTCGCGACGTGATTCCATAGGGCGAACCGAACTATGTAACATGTATCCATCGTTACGAGGATCCAAGTCGCCTCCACCCACCAAAAAGAAACCATCGAGTCGATCCAGCAATTGTTCAAGGCTGGATTGATCTGTCGTGGGTGGTACCAGGACTGGTATTCCACCTGCGTTGGCAATTGAGTCAAAGTAGCCTGCAGCTAGATAGCAGTATGCAGGTGTACCTTGATTTGTAGCGCGAAAATCGCAATTCAAACCAATGAGCGGCCGTTGGTTCATTCGATAGGATCCTCCTAAATGAAAAGTGACGTGTCGCAAGTATTTGAGTAGATCGGAGGTTTGACCGTGCAAGCCGAAATGGTTTGCAAAACAGCCCGCGTGCGACAAGTAGATGGAGTAAGCGGTGCCGACTCGGATTCGCATGCGATCTAGATTGTTAGGTCCAGGATTCCATCCTGAGCTTGACTATTCTAAATCGGAAAAGGAACTTGACGCACTGAGTAGTGATCAAAGGCCATCAACGAATCATTCGTTTGCTGTCTCGCTTGGAAACTCAACCCCTTGTTGCTCGAATCCGATCTCTCATTCTCGCCGACCAGATACGGGCACTAGTCGCGAGTAGATAGGCAGGAAAATAGTCGGAACCACCATGAAATGCAAACGTATTGCTACATTTAGTATGCGAGGCGAATGCTAGCACGAAGTTGTGTGCATGCATTCCACGCGTGGCACGACCAGAGGCAGTGATTTATTGTGGACGAGCGACGATTGGATGCAAGTCTTTTTCCGCAAGCGTCTTAGGGCGAATTAACCGAACATTTTGATCGCTACTTGCTCAATGGACGCACATGGTTCAAACTAGTGCCCAAAGGTGGCCGAATTCCGAGGCCCCTATCATCGATTGGACTTACCAAGACATATTCATGAGCACAGTCACCATTCCACAACCCATTCAGCTTTTGCCTGCGAAAACGATCGAAGGCAAGAAGCCTACGCGGGAACAGGTCCCAAAAGGCGCCTCCCTTTGCGAATATTGCACCGCGAAATGTTGTCGTTATTTCGCCTTGCCAATCGATGCACCAACATGCGAGCAAGATCTGGACTTCATCCGTTGGTATTTGCTACACGACCGGGCGACGGTGTTTATTGAAGATGGTACTTGGTATTTGCTGGTTCACACCGACTGCAAACATCTGCAATCGGACCATCGTTGCGGAATTTATCACACTCGCCCACAGATTTGTCGCGATTACGCTACTGCGAACTGCGAATTTGACGAGGATGCTGTTTACGAAATGTACTTCGAGACCTCCGAACAAGTGGCTGAGTATATGGAAGCTCGCTTTCATTCGTCCGACGCTTCGACACTTCGAAGCCCCGAACCTTCGCTGTTGCCAATTTTCTAGTGTCTGAGCGACGATCGCGAAGCGATCGGCCAAAATCCTCGTTGAAACAGCTTATTCGATGGCGTTGATTGAACCTAGAACACTCAAAGGCTTCCGCGACTTTCTGCCTGCCGCCATGATTCCTCGCG
Organism: Pirellulales bacterium; assembly: GCA_038219625.1. Taxonomy (GTDB): domain Bacteria; phylum Planctomycetota; class Planctomycetia; order Pirellulales; family Pirellulaceae; genus JBKCUI01. Next base: position 6,699 of record JBBRJI010000313.1, read on the forward strand.
AAAAGCTGATGGAAGTCGCCAGAGGGGTGTATCGCCGCTATGGCTTTGTGCCCATCG
>JBBRJI010000314.1:0-6749 GCA_038219625.1 Pirellulales bacterium
CATCAATTGCTGCAAGTATTATTGCGGCGTCGTGTGTATCCCTCTGGATAAATGGCCGCAACTGTGCCGCAAGTTTGCCTCGCAGAGTAATGGATTCGGGGAGCCGAAGCCGATCGGAGCTGAGAGCGTCGACGAGCGAGATCAATTCCGCTGCGGTCGGCTTGGTCGGTCCGCTCCACTGTTGGATGCGTTGTTCCAATAAATGGAACGCTATCGCTCGATTGCGTGTGTCGGCACTTCCCAATTGCTGAACGATCTCATCGCTTCGATTGGGATTGAGTTCGTTCAGAGCGGACAGGATAGGCAATACGTCTTCGGATGGCTTTCCTGCTGGGTTGGCAAGCTGCTGCTGCCACTCCCAATTAAGCCAACGCTTGGATGCGTAAGGCCAACTCCATACGACTGCTAGTATGCAAATCAATGTGATAAAAACCCGTCGAAACCACGAAAAATCGCGAACCGATGGATGGGCGGATTCGCCTAACAGCCAATCCACATCGATTCGATCGACTTCCTTTTTTCGGTTTCGTCTGCCTGACATCAATTGAACCGCGATCGCCATATTTGGGAGTACGGGCAGCAACTCGCCACCAAACTTTTTTCCACAATCTAGGCATATAGATTAAAGGTGCAATGCGCAACAAGACCAATCGACGTTTCGTTTCAAACTCGAACTCGATTCGAATCACTTCTGCGTGCGCGAGTACGAGTACCATTTAATCGCTATGCAGTTCAATTGTTTGTTTAACAGTCAGCCGAAGGCGTACGCGATACCATAAACTTAGGCCTACGGCTAACTGTTAAACGATATTTTGCGAAATTGGGCTTCATTGAACGGGATTGCGTTTAATCGAGTACGAGTTCGATTGGATGCAATCCGTGGCGGCGATCAGAGAGACGATCGCGAGACGATTAAGATTAAGTAGGCATCAGGGGTTGGCGTGTCGTGCCTCGTTGAGGTCCAAAAGGAACCAATCCTCTGCAGTGGCTCGGTCTGAGATCGAAGGCGCACGCGAGTGCGTTGCTACACCCGGGATGGTCCGAATTGCGTTGAACGCCCACACTTCACTGGTCCAGTCCTTGCGAACCGCATTGCCCGGTAACACGAGTTGATCCAACGGGATTGCGATCTCCGTCGACCAGGACTTGTCATCGTTCGAGGTCTCCCGGTACCATGTTGGATTCCAACGAAGCATATCGTTTAATGCATCGCAAGACTCACCGTTTGCAGACCAACCGATTTCAAACCAGCTCGCGTAGTCTCTATCCAAATCGATGCGAAGCCTTATCTGGTCGCTCTCCGGTTTGATACTATCTCTCTGCTTTTCTTTACGCGCTTGAGTAGTCGGCGCACCTGGAGCAAAACTGAAAAGGTATAGGAATTGATTATCCCGGGCGAACTTGATCGAGGTTTTGCGAGCGGCTTCAGATGCCCAAGGATCACGCAACTCGATTTGCATTGCGGATTGCCAAAACGCTTCGTCCGCTTTTCCATCCAGATACGGACGATCCGTCGTCCAGCTTAATGCGGGAATACCATTTGCAGGAAACGCGGCCGTTGGTGATGAAAGTTGCGGTGATGAAAGTTGCGGTGGAACCATGTTTGCGTTGTAGATTTGGCGTTCGGCTTTCGCAATCGGATTCCAGTCGGGTAGGTAAGGAGACAGTGTTGGCCAATACTCGGCATAGCTTCGACCTAGATTCACCGTAGCATTGGCTGATTCGTTTCGTTGCTGCATCCCTCGATAACGGGATGCGATCAACCATCCCCAACGCGGTTCGCTTCGTCTGGGCGAAAAGGCATCGGGCCATTTCGAAAGAAGTCTCGTAAACTCAGGCAAGTCGCGATCCGAGGAAATCGGAATGAGCCGAACGGATTTGGAAAACGAGGCGGGCTGAACCGATGTAGAATCCGACTGCAATCGTGCAAAAGGCGATGCTTGTTGCCGTGTTGCAGCGGAGATCCTCAGACCGTCCGCGTTGCGTTCTTCCAGGGTTAGCAATTGATTTGCAAGGTGGCGTTTTACTTCAATGCTTCCAGTATGCGTCATCAACTCCCAGTAGGCCGCCTCAGCTGCGGGGGATTCGTTATCTCGTTCTAGCAGGAACTCGAGGGCTGCTTGCCATCGATTCCAATCCCCATTGCGACGACACTGAACTGCGATCTCAATCAAAACGGGAGAGACCGATGTTAATGCAACCTCCTTGGCTGCCGACCGAAGGTTGGAGTCCCAGACTCGGTCGGGCGTAAGTGGGTTGCCGGATTCAGAATCGGTAAACTGTTTCCAGTCGAACCATTGGGGGGTCGCCATGACGGACGAGAGTCGCGGAGTAACCTTTTTCTGTCCGTGTCGTTGTGTCGTTTGATCGAGCACGATTCCCTTTAACGGCGGGTCCCCCATGACGCCGCTCCGGGAGCCTACAGCACGATACGAGAATTTCTTGTCCGAGGAAACGACGGAGCCGCGAGTCTCAACGAGTGGCCTAATGCTCGACATAACGCTTCCGAGTATCGTGTTGGATTCCAGAAGCATCGATGGCGAGTATTGCATACCTGGATTGGTACCCCGATTAACAGTTCGCTGTGGCTCCCAAGCTTCTTCTGGGATTCTACTGCTGGAAGAAAACACTTTAAAATCCTTTCGTCCAGCCAGCGTCGCGGCTTGTTCCACTGCCTGCGCGGACCTCACCTCGATCGCACTGCCGGTGAGGCTACAGTTGGAAACAATCACGTCAGGCCGAGCATTTCGAATCTCGACCACAAGTCGCTTTACCAATGGCGTAATCTCCATTTTTGCCATTGAGTTCGACGCTTTTTCTTGAGCCATGCCTGCATAGTAACCCAGATCGCTCTCCCGAACACCGGAATAAAGATTGCCTACGGGCAGGCCTGCGAACACGCGGGCTTGTGTCAAACCGATCGATTTACCTGCCATCTCGAATCGCGATGCTAATTCCGGCAGTTGACTTGTCCGCTGCTCAAAACACTGATCGTGTAAGACAAACGCGGACGCATGGCGCCTGTTTTCATGAATGACTTGGGCCATGAAATCCCAAGCAACGCCTGAGCAAGTGCTCGAAATGTTCAGGACCGAGTTACGGGACCCTGATTGATGCTGAGCCCACCAGGCTTTGCCACCGTTACGACTCGCAAAGATGTTTGCCATTGGCCCACAAGTCAGCAGCAAGTCACCATCCAACACCGAGATTGCATTGATGGTGGTGCGATTGGACGTGGTCACAACAGTCCAAGTGTTGCCTTGGTCCTCGGACATCCAAACAACGTTTCCGGGCTGGCCTGCGATCCATATGCGATTTCCAACACCACTTGCATCATCCAGCGAATACAACGATCGATCGCTGGCAGTGCCAGGCAATTCCAGTTGCTCCCATCGAACCGCATCGCGGGAACGATAGAGTTTTCCTGCTTCGCCCCCCATCCACCACATTCCCTCGATGACTTTGCAGAAGCGAATCGGATCAAAGGGAGTAATCGGCAATTGGACCGATTTGAAGTCCAGACCCGTCATGGACCTGTGGATTTTGCCAGCCCGATCTACCACGACCAGCACCCCGTCAGGCCCAACTGCAGCGCACTGAATGTGACCGCAAGGAATAGGTCTACCTGACCACGAACGGCCACTGTCTGTGCTTTCGAACAACGCCGATTGGTGGAGATTGGACCAATCGCCCCAAGCCAATAGATGTCCTGGTCCGACGAGCTGAGCCCCTATTAAACGAGGGAGCTCATTGGCCACTTTTTCCCATGTCTTGCCACCATCGAAGGTGAGCAGCACGACGCCTACGCTGCGATGTGAGTATGCTTCAATGGTTCCACCAACGACGCAGCCGTTGAGTTCATCCGAAAAACAAACGGCATAGTGAATTGCCTCGGACCGTTGATGTTGAATTTCCCAGTGCTTGCCTGCATCGTCAGTAGACAGAATTAGTCCTTGATCGCCGACGGCCCATGCATTGTCAACGCTGACCATCTGGCAGGCGTGAAGCTCTCCGTCAGCCACCGAGTTGGTATTGTCGGATGCAATAGCGACCAGCGTGAATGCTGGGCCGGTGATCAGGATGAAGAGTAGGATTAAGATTAAGAGTTTGAATGAGGTCATAATGGACTGTTTGACGTTACTGCTGGAGCTGAGAAATGTCCTTTGATCCAGGGATGTCTTCCGGCCATTTGGTCCAGATAGGAGTTTCCTCCCGCACCTTTTTGATGAAGTCAACTCGCTGTTTCGAGATCTTCTTCTGAACGAGCAACTTTCGAATATCGGCTTGTGCTTGGGCAAACGTTTGCGTGTACGCTTGCTCCCGCTCTAGTACTTCCACAATGTGGTATCCCACGCTGTTTTCGATGATAGCGCTTAGTCGTCGAATTGGATCCTGGAAATTAAAAATAGCTTTGTCGACTTCCTTGCTCTTGAGTTCACCCTGAATGGTCCAGTCAAAGAGTCCTCCGTCGGAGGCACCGAGGCCGGTAGATTGGCGTTTTGCAACTGCGCTGAAAGGGGCTCCACCAAAGAGGATTTGGTTACCCATGTCCGCAATAGCTTGATAGGCAGCTTCTTTGGTCGGGAATCTGGTGAAGTCTGCTGACAGCATTTGGAAGCGAACTCGGGCAGGACGCTTGAATTCGTCGATATGCTCGTTGTAATAGTCGCTTAATTCGCTCAACTCAACGTTGGGATGTTCCGAAACTTTTTCTCGCACATGCTCTTGAGCCCAAGTGTTCTCGGCAAAGTCTCGCATCATGGAGGGAAGCGTTTTTCCGGCTTCTGCGAGCTTCTCTTCAAACTCCAGATCGGACTGACAATTCATCTTTTCCATCTGCATCGGCTTCCATTTCTGATGGAAGATTTTGGCCGTTTGCGTCTTCATGTGCTTTTTTGCGTCGGCTCGATCTTTGACGGGTTTGCCTGAAACTTTGTCGTTCAGGAATCGTTGCGCCAACGACATACGCGTCACTTTCTCCATCAGTTCTTTACGTAACTGCATTTCGAATTGACTGTGGCCAAGAATCTTGGGGGTCAATTTATCGGGAGGAAATAAGTCGCCAACCAGAACCGGCTCTTCGCCAACAACTGCGACTATTATGCCCGCTTCAAACCGGTCCATCTTGGCCGCAGTAGGTACTATCTTGGTTTCATCGAAGCCAAGACTGCCCGCGGACAGAAAATCGGGGGCAGCGCCCGCCGCAGTGTCCACAGACTGGTTTGCAAGTGCTCGATCCGCCACGTAAACTGGCTGTTCCAGCCCTTTCGATCCCGGCGGAAGTCCGCCCACCACGGTTGGAACGTATGGCTGGTAGCGGTTCGCATCCTGTTGTGCGATCACGACACTGCTCGTAGCGAGCAGTCCGAGCACAAGCGTGGCAATGAGATTCTTCATTTCAACCATCATCCATGAATGAATTGTCGGGTGGTGCAAATGCAAACCACGGGTGTTCGAAACCTTCCTGGTTTCCACCCAAAGTATAGGAAGATTCTCTCGTCCATTGCAATAGAGTTCGCGAACTGCTAGCTAATATGGCTTTAACCGGTTTGCAAAAACGACTATTCTTTATCAATAAGGCGAGCGGCACAATGAGTCAAGAAGAACATGCATTCGCTTTTTGCAAGCCAACTCACACAATCTCGAGAATCGTCCACCATGAGACCAATGCTGTCGGGAATCATTCCGCCTCTTGTTTCGCCACTTCAAGCTCGAGACGAACTCGATCAAGTGGGGCTCGCAAGGTTGATCGAACATGTGCTGGCCGGCGGTGTGCATGGCTTGTTCTTGCTCGGGACCACCGGCGAAGCTCCGAGCTTGAGCTACCGACTGCGGCGAGAACTGATCGATCGAGTCGCCGCCCTGGTGGCTGGGCGAGTTCCAATTCTGGTTGGCATAACAGACACGTCGTTTGTCGAGTCGGTCCGTCTAGCGGAACACGCAGCCAAGGCTGGCGCGAAGGCGCTGGTCCTTTCGACTCCGTACTATTTTCCAGCCGGACAAACGGAATTGACTGGTTATGTTGAGAACTTGGTGTCTGAACTGACACTCCCGCTGGTCCTCTACAACATGCCGAGTTTGACCAAGGTCTGGTTCGAGATTCCCACTCTTCAAAAGTTGTCCGCTATCCCACAAATTATCGGCTTGAAGGATAGTAGTGGCGATATGAGATATTTTGAAGAAGCCGTTGAGCTTAAGAAATTGAGACCCGACTGGTCCATCATGGTTGGACCCGAGGCCAAGTTGCCTGAGGCGATGCGATTGGGTGGCGATGGCGGCGTGGCCGGTGGTGCAAACGTGTTCCCAAAGCTTTTTGTGGAATGCTATGATGCTTGTGTGGCTGGTAACCAATCTCGCGTCGATGAACTGCAAAGAGCCATCAGCGCACTGCAACAAATCTACGAAGTGGGAAAGTACGCTTCGAAGTACATCAAAGCGACTAAATGCTGCTTGTCCTTGCTAGGGATTTGCGATGATTTCATGGCGGAGCCGTTTCATCGCTTTCGAGCACCGGAACGAGAACGCGTGCGTGTCATCTTGGAGTCGTTAAAATGAGTTTTCTTCAGCTGCTTAATGTCGCCTTTCGCACTCTTTTGCGGAGCGGCAGTGTAGCTCGACACTCCGTGTCGAGAATTGCGTCGAGAATTGCGTCGAGAATTGCGTCGAGAATTGCGTCGAGAATTGCGTCGAGAATTGCGTCGAGAATTGCGTCGAGAATTGCGTCGAGAATTGCGTCGAGAATTGCGTCG
>JBBRJI010000315.1:0-6746 GCA_038219625.1 Pirellulales bacterium
CAAGTTTGGGTTCAATCAATTGAGCAGGATACTCGTCGGGATGACGCGGTCCATGCATGACAACGTCGACGGCAGGTCGCTTGGATGGCCCGCATACTAGAAAGGCAATGTTTCGCGCGGCGTTGATCATTGGGGCCGTTAGCGTCAGACGGTACGCCGAAAACTTCGGTACAAAGTTGGCCACGAAGAGTCGATGCGATTCATTGAGCGCTTCGGTCTCGGGGAACAAAGAGGCTGTATGCGCGTCATCCCCCAAGCCCAAAAGCACAATATCGATTGCGGGGCTTTCATCTTCGTCATCGTCCGTGCCGACAACCAGCGCTTCTCGAATGGTCTTTTCATATTCGGCTGCCGCCCGCTCGGGTGCGTTGAGATGAATAACAACGGGCAGCATCTGCGGCACGGATTTTGGCAACGCCACAGGATCGAGTCGATCGAGCCAAGCTTCTTTTACCATACGATAGTTGCTGTCAACGTGTTCATGCGGGACGTTGCGTTCATCCCCCATGATTAACTTGACACGCGACCAATCGACGCTCTTCGTTTCATTCTCTGCGATGAGTTGATACAGCCGTTTGGGGGTCGAACCGCCAGACAAGGCAATGCTACATACACCACGGGCAGCGATGCACTCGGTTATGGTTTCAATCAACCACTCGGTCGCCGCGATGGCAACCTCTTCGGCGTTGGGCTTAACTATCGTCTGATGGTACATGGTTTATTCTTTAAACGCTTTTTGAAGTGGGCAAAGAGCAGCGTTGACCGTATGCCCGCGGCGATAGTCTTCGAGTAACTGTCGGGACTGGTCCGCCAACATGCGTCGGACTTCTCGCCTCTCACCCTTGACCCGAGGTATCTTGAGGTTGTCGTATGCGGTAGTTTGGTGCCGCATCCAAGCGATCACTGCGGACTCCGCTCGTTTCTCGATCGGAATCCTTTCGGTTCTCGCTACGGTGCCGCTGCCGACGGGCGTTGCATGCAGTGTAACCGCTGTGGCGAGTTTTTTTGCAAGTGCATCGTATCGAGAGGCAAAGTTCAAAAAATCGAGGACTGCGGCTCCGAAATCTTCGACATATTCTGTCTGTTTCTTCTCTCGACGATTCGCATCCGCGACCTTGCGTTTGGCATAGGTTTCCGTTGAACGCTCCTGCTCCAGACCAGTTCGCATGGTGAGAATAGTGGCTTTGGGAGCCCACACACCCTTCGAGAATGTCCGCCGTCCTTTTTTTTCTTGAACCGTCCAAGTTGCACCAGCGGCCTTGACGCGGCGTGTCAACCCAGCATCACCGGGTGGCAACAATTCCCACCCATCTGGAATCGGGAGGATCTTTCCATCCTCGGTGCGTACAGTCTTGTCACTTGGGCCGGGTGAAACCACCCGCGATGCGATCGTCATTGAAGCTTATGTAATAGTGATTGCTCGTTAGAGCAATGGATCCGTCTCGAATTGAACGATTTTAGCACGATTCTTTAAATCGATTAGTCCAGTTGCCACCATTCCGCAGTACATTCCCTCCGACCCTGGCCGCTTCGGGGTCGCCGACCACATGGCCCTGTTCGGTAACGTTGTAGTTTGCGATCAACGGTTGCAAACGCATGCACCCGAGAGCAGCTGCGGTGGCTCCGGCTCCGATCCAATCACGTCGATTGACAATGATCATTTTGATTTACTCGGGGTCGACTCTCCGTTGGCCATGGGCAAACTGGCGACAAAGAGACCCTGAATGACTCGGGTCATATGAGGAATCTCCAAACGATCCCATTCGTCATCGGGCTGATGGTAATCGGCATGCAGGGATCCGGCGGAGAAGCTGTGTGCGATGATCCCTTTTTGAGCAAAGGACCAATTGTCGCTGGCCCGATACAACATCGCGCTGTGTTTGGGATGATTGAATATCTCGACGCCAAAAGGAAGGGAAGCCTTGTTCATGAGCACCCCGAGATCCGATTCCGGCCAACCAGTCATCCAGATTTTACCTCGAGCGCCCGCCTCGGGCCGACCAATCATTTCGATATTGACATTCGCTCGGATCTTATCCAACGGCCAGGCTGGCGTTTCCGCAAACTGTTTGGAACCCAGGAGACCCGACTCTTCCCCCCAGAAGGTCATGAAGAGCAACGACCTTTTGGGCTTGGGCATCTTTGCGAAAGCGTCTGCCAAAGTCACAACAGCGGTGACACCGGAAGCATCGTCGTCAGCTCCGTTAAAAATCCCATCGCCAGTACCAGGCTTGGTGCCCAAGTGATCGAGATGCGCGCTAAACAAGATGGCTTCCTTTGATAGCTCGGGATCGGTCCCTTTCAATAGTCCAATGACGTTTCGCATGGGTGATTCGGAAAGTATCGCAGCAGGAATCTCAAGTTGAATGGAGGCGGCGGACAGCGAAACCTCCGGTACCAGCAGCACAGGGATGGCGAATCGAGAACGAGCCGATTCGGACCGGGGTTTTTCCTGAGACTCGCGAGCCAAGCCAATCAATTCACTATCGTCCGGCACTCCTAATAAGAGAGCCTTAGCGCCGGCGTCCTTCAACGTGGTCGTCATCCGAGCCACTTGAGAAAGGACTCGGGGCCCTTTGGCATTGCCCGGCATCGTTCCAGCTACGACGCCTTCCAACCCGCTGGTCGGTAGTTCGCTGGCCAAGTCGACTTTTTTGACATCGCCGGTGTACGACACGGGTTTGTCACTGGCCGCCAAGAGTGCGAACTGTTCAACCGGTCTTGAATCGGGGCCCGTTAGCTTAACTGGCCCGTTCGGAGTTTTGATCAACTGCTTCATGGTGACGTGAAAGAATTCGCCATCGGCAAGGCTGCCATCCAAACCCGCGCCTAGAAAGCGTGACGCCACGTACCTAGCAGCTATGTTGAATTCAGCGGAACCGGTCGCCCGCCCTGCAAGCTCATCGCTCGCCAGAAAAGAAATCGTCGCCGTCACTCGCCCCTCGGTGATTTCATCGAGACCAGGCCTAAGCGTAAGATTGGGGGCTTCTTGCCAACCAAAACCAATGGATGATGAGCCGACGAAAACAACAAAACCGAGCCAAAGCGACTTGCCATACTTCGGGACCATGAATGGTGGATTCCTCTGAATTCTTCGCGAACAACAAAGCATTTTCTAACAATTAGTATACCGAAAGCCACGACCAGCGTCGGGGGGCAGGCGGCAGTTGGCAGGGGGCAGCAAGTGCCCGGGTATCCCGATAGGGATTACAGAGAGTAGCCGGGGGTCGACGCGAAGCGGCGCACCCCCGGGGAACGAAAGAATAAGCGAAAGGGGCTCTGAAAGGGTCAAAGATTCTTCGATCCTTTCAGGATCGGAACGCACGGTACGAATCTTTTTCGGGTGTACGCCAGGGGTTATGACCATCTATTCTAGAGGTATGGTAAATATCCCCCGAGTAAAACTCGAGTAAAACTCGGGGGCATTTCACCGCCCCTTGGTGATGGGGCATTTTTCCACTGTCGAACTAGCCGCTCAAGTGGTTTAGCACTTGAAGCACACCGTTCAAATGGGCCATTCGTGGGCCGTAACGGTCTAGAAATTCCGCGAATACATAATCGCTGTCCGTCAGCGCGTCTTTGGAATCTGCGACTTCATCTGCGAGATTCTGTAGGAATTCTGTCTGCACGTTGGACAATGTCTCTAAGGCTTCTTTGCAGGATCGGACCAATTTTGGGTGGGCATTTCGCCATTGGGTGAGCTCGTTTTGCCGCTGCGAGTTGGCTTGATTGCTAGCTTGCAAAACCTGCTTGTTCACCTGCAAGATTTGGTCCAACAATTGATTTTGCCTTTGTTGGGATTCGATCAGTTGTCGCGTTAGCGCTACCAACGCCGCACCCACTTCCGCTGGTCGGGGTGGGGTATTTGAGGATGCGTCGGCTGAGACATCGATACTGAAGACTGGGGAATATTGTGCTGGATCGTGGGCCATGGTGATTGCGCAATCTGTTCAACGTGAGTATGACGAAACCGGCTGGATCAATTCAGATTTTCTCAAGTTCTGGGAAATCCTAGTATAGTCGTGTTGCTGCGGAAAAGTCGAGCATCCCAATCGGGCTTTTGTAAACTTTGAGGATTGAATCGTTTATAACCATTGCTCCGGATGGTAGGCGAAGTCCGGTCGCACTGAACGAATCCTTGGAAGACAGACGAAGCTATCCTGCCAGCCGAGTTTTTCGGAAGGCACATCCTGGTCGGATCTCGGATGAAAGCTGGTATGGAAGCAAATAAACACAACAAGACGATCTCCCTTGGTTTCGTAACGGTTCGCCACCATCCTGCCCACGGGTATTTTGGCGGCTACCTGATAGTCAACAGTCTTGCACGACCGTTAGAATTTCACTGCACACTCCCGGTCCAACCGACTCGAGCACAGCAAATCCTTTACGGCAGCACGCTCGGCGAGTTTGTTTGTGGAGAACAGATCGCGCGTGCGCTGGTAGCAAAGGCTAAGGGCACGCCGCAAGTGCTCTTTTCTGATACCTTGGCCGTGCTCACCCTGCGACACATGCAGTCGATACCGATGGCGGTCATGGACTCTTCGAAGGAAGAAAACAGTTCGCTTCCACGTCCAGACTGCCAGCGAGTCAATTACCATCGATTCAAGGCGCTAGGAAGGCAGTTTTCGGTATTGCCGGAGTTTGCGGAGGACGCTGAAGCGATTCTAGGACTGTTTGGTTCGGACAAGCCGCCGATCGATTTGCTCGAACCGTTCGGCAGGATCGAAGAAGCTCTGATGGAGGCTCACCCCTCAACCAAGGCTGCGTAAAGATGATTCATCAAGACAAAGCCATATCTGAAATTACGGTAGACTCCAACTGGTTTTCCGGCGAGCTGGCCGTTCCGTTTTCCAATCCGATCGAGGAATTGTCCGACGATCTATTGATTTCTTTTTCTGATGTTTGCACATCGGAATCACTCGCCTTTGAGTCTTTCAAGGTCTTGCCCATTCAATTGTCGCAGACGCTTCCTCGCACCATTGGATTCGCATTCCCCGATTCCCCTCAATGGACCGCCCCAGAACCGAAGGTCAGTAAACTCAATGCTAAAAACTTGGCTCTAGAGCCAACTGTGGAGGAGGCGGGGGAGAAGGATGCGACCCTTGACGAAGGTACGGACGATTCCAAGCCTCGCAAGACGATCACCCGAATGCGCCCGCCCGGAGACTTGGTTCGACTTGAGGACCGACTGTACTACGTCTTGCAACCGCCGTTGGAAACCATCATCCAGTCGGCCAAGCTTACCTTTCCATTTCAGCCGTTCCCGTACCAGATGGAGGGAATCGCATTCTTGTTTCCTCGCGACGCAGCCATTCTGGCTGACGAAATGGGGCTTGGGAAAACCATGCAAGCCATTACGGCAATACGTATGCTGTTGCTCTCGGGTGAGCTCAAGAATGTGCTGCTGATTTGCCCCAAGCCACTTGTCACGAACTGGATAAGAGAATTCCGTCAGTGGGCACCCGAGATTCCACTCGCCATCATCGAAGGTGATTCCGCCAAAAGGAATTGGATTTGGACAAACCCGCAGGCCCCCGTCAAGATTGCCAATTACGAATTGATGATGCGGGATCGGGACGTGTTTGAAGACAATGCGCTTCACTTCGATTTGGTCGTCCTGGATGAAGCACAACGCATCAAAAACCGAAACAGCACGACCAGCGAAATCGTCCGATCGATCCCTAGGACTCGGTCGTGGGCTCTGACTGGCACTCCCATCGAGAACTCCGTCGAGGATTTGGTCAGTATCTTCGAATTCCTTGCACCAGGTTATTTGCGGGATGACATGCACCTAAAATCACTTGGAAAGGCAACGCGAGATTACATTCTGCGTCGAACGAAAGATAAAGTATTGACGGACATGCCCCCAAAACTGTTCCGGCCCGCAGAACTAGAGCTAACCGGTGAGCAGCGTGCCAGTTACAAATCAGCCGAAGAAGATGGAATCGTTCAATTGTCTGAGATGGGTGAATCGGTGACCATACACCATGTGTTCGAGCTCGTCCTGAGACTAAAGCAGATTTGCAATTTCGATCCAGCCACGGGCGCAAGCGCCAAGCTAGAACGGTTAGAAGCGGACTTGGAAGAGGTAGCGGCTAGTGGCCAAAAGGCGATTATATTTAGCCAATGGGTCAGTACGCTCGAAGTGCTTGGCGAGCGGTTGGCCAAGTACAATCCGCTTTACTACCACGGTGGCGTGGCATCGAACAAACGCGATGGTGTAATCGATCAGTTCAAGAACAATCCGAAGAACAAAGTCATTCTCATGAGCTACGGTGCGGGAGCCGTTGGACTGAACCTTCAGTTTTGTCACTATGTGTTTCTGTTTGATCGATGGTGGAATCCGGCCGTGGAGGATCAAGCCATCAATCGTGCGCATCGGCTAGGTGTTAAACAACCCGTTACGGTGACTCGCATGATGTCGCTTGAAACAATCGAGCAACGTATCCACGATGTCCTCGAGGAAAAGCGAGAACTATTCAACAACTTGTTTGCAGAAACAGGAACTCCGCAAAATCTAGGGCTCAGTCAAAAGGAGATCTTCGGACTCTTTGGTCTCAACGTGCCGAAATACCAGCCAAAGGCTGCTTAAGATCGCTCGATCAATTAGGCGAGCGGCAGACATAATACAACAAGGCCACCGTGTGGCACGCCCAAAGCGATTAGCGCGATTAGCGATGGGCGTGGGAAGTGTGGCAAATGACTCTAGCGATTCACCACGCCCTTCGTACCTCAGAGCGTGCCAC
>JBBRJI010000316.1:0-6744 GCA_038219625.1 Pirellulales bacterium
GGTTTTATCGTTCGGTTTAATGCGCAAAACAATGAAGATGGATAGCAACGCGGTACCCGCAAAGACACCGAAAATCATGTTCAACGGGACGCTTTGATCGCGCAAAGCGCCAAATCCCCAGTCCGCAAATCCTCCGCAGCCGATGCTGACAAAGTTCATGATTCCGTAGCCCGTGGCTCGCAGTTCAGGACGTACGATTTGGCAAAGAATTGGCATGTTGTTGCAATCAAAGAAGCCCCAGCCAAGTCCAAACAAGATCAAAAATCCAATCGCCACGCTTAGCGTGCCTGCGTTTCCAATCCCAAACAGCGACGGCAAGAAGAAACTCATGCCGACTGCACTGACAAAGATTCGACCGCGCGAGGTATGACGCATCCAGCGGTCCGCTAACCAACCGCCGATGCCGACTCCAATCAACGAAGCAATTTGCACATACAATACGGCTGACATTCCGGCTTTCCCTTGCCCTAGTCCGAACTGCTCTTTCAGGATATCAGGCATCCAGTCTTTCACGACCCAGCCAGCCATGGCCGGCAACGTAAAATACAACACCAAGAGTAGGAAGTTTCGGTTGGCAAGCAATTCAAAGGCTGAGTCTAACGGTGAAAGGTGTTCCGACTTTTGGTGTGGACGTTTTGGATTGCGAAGAAGTGCAAACAATGGAATCGCATAAACGACTCCTACAAGACCGCAAACTCCGAAAGCCCAGCGCCAACCCAACGAGGGCGCGTCGGCAACGTATCCAGAGAAGCCACCTAAGATGATTCCCAAATAGATTCCCATCTGATGGAAACCTACCGCCCGCGATCGCGTCCGGGTTGAATGAAATTCTGAGATCATGGACAGGGCTGCAGGAATATAAAAAGCCTCGCTGACCCCCATAACAGCCCTTGCGAAGACCAATTGAGGAAAAGTAGTAACGTAGGCTGTTGCAAGTGTAACGACGGACCAAACGAAAAGACTTGCTGCGATCACATGACGTCGACTCGTTCGATCTGCCACATAACCTCCGACGGGGCTCAAACCCGCGTACACCCACTTAAAGCAGCCGAGCACAATACCCCAATTCGCTTTGGTTGCGATGTCGGGAATGTCCGCCATCATCGAGCTCTTCATGGCCGCCAACATCTGACGATCCAGATAATTGAGAAGCGCAACAGGGACTAGCAGTGCAACGACCAACCAAGCAGTCTTCGTATTTATGAGCGAGGATTCGTCTTTTGAATCATTCATCGAGAATTCGTTTCGCTAATGCTTATCACTTGCTTATCAATGAGTCGGTATGTGAACAGACCACACTTCGGGAGAACGAACACCCGGACGCATTTCACCGCTGAGGATGAGCCAATCTTCGCACCAATGAACAACCGGTGACGTCACACGAGGGGCAGGAGTATAACCTATCGGAGTCCACGTATTGTTGACGATGTTGTACGAAAGAATCTCTTTCGAAAACCCAGGATGGTCCTGGACTGGCTGAAATCCTACCTTCGAGCCGTCATCGCCACCGATCACAAGGAATTGTGACGCGCCTTGGGTAGGCGCGGGACTTGGTGCAGCCACAGCCGCACGTGGAATATCAGCGATCCTGCTCCAGCCTCCTTTGGGATCAAAACGATAACAATCGCTAAGGTATCGCCGCATCGGTTTTCCTTCACTATCGGCCGATAAATCCGTACCACTCACTAGAAAAAAACAGCCGTTCTGAACGGCCGAAACCGCCAGCATGCGGCCTGCACCTGGCCATGGTTCGAGTTCGCGCCAACCGCCCGAACTGTCACTAAGGTCCCACGCATAAAAAGTCTTAAGCGTCCTGGTGGCTTGAGGAGATTCAATACCGCCCGCTAGGTAGATCGTTGTTCCAATCAAGGCTCCGCACGCGTTTGCGACCGGCTTGGGTAGGGAAGGCAAAGTCTTGATCTCCAAACGAGCGTCCTGTAGCTTCATTTCAAAAACGTCCGCGTAGTGTCTCTGGGCGTCACTTCCACCGACACAAATGACTCCTTCGGCAGTACTAATCGTAACGCCGTAGCCAAGCGGTCTAGGAAGCCGCCCTACTTCACGCCAAGCAGCATCCGCCTTTTCTAGAGCCCAGACCCGATCGTACCAAACCTTGCTACCACCTTCCCATGGAAGTCGGTCGGGAAAGTTTGCACCTCCACCGAGGAGCAACGTCGAACCGTACGTCCCAGCGAAGGCACTCGCAAGGCCATTTCTATCAGGCACGCTTGCAAGTGGATGCCAATTCAACGGTAATTCCTGAGCCAAAGAATATGCGGCCATGAAATAAAAGATCACCAAGGATTTTCCAATCATGGATCGACCAACTCGTAGACCCCGCGGCCAGCCCGCTTCAGTTTCCCTTGATCCGCCAATTCCTCCCAAACATCCTTTGGAAATTGATTGGGAGGCGTTATGGCCACCACTCCAGATTTGCCGCCGCCAGACATTGGCCCATGACCGATCCGGGATTCATCATCCAGTTTCGTCAGCTTCAAGCGTTTGCGAAAAGCCTTCATAGCGAGTCGCAGCTCTTCCTTTCTTGCTGCCGGGTCCGGCGGAGGTGTCGATGGAGGCAGCGAGGATGATTCAGCCATGGAGCGATTCTATTTGTTGATGAGCGGCAAGAACCCGACGATAGGTTCGTGAAAGGATACGATACAATCTTAGCAAAAATCAGTTGCGCCGTGGACGAGCGAGGCCCTTCACTCGTTCGGTACAGGAAAGCGACCGAATACGAAAAATAGCCTCGCCACGCTAACCAGACCTGAACGAGGGCCTCGCTCAGCCACCGAAACACAATGGCACAATCTCAACGACGCGGGCTTCGAGGACAGAATATTATGGATGAAAGCTGCGGCTTTGAAGCATCCGCAAATGGACCTAGAACGCGTAGGAATTTATGGCACCTCGGCGGGCGGGCAAAATGCAGCCGGGGCTGTCTTGTTCCATCCCGAGTTTTATAAGGTTGCGGTCGCCGCTTGTGGTTGTCATGACAACCGAATGGATAAGGCTTCTTGGAACAAACAATGGATGGGGTACTCGGTGGGACCACATTACAATGAATCTTCCAACATCGACAATGCTCATCGACTGCAGGGAAAGCTGCTTTTGATCGTTGGGGAGATGGATACCAATGTTCCACCTGAGTCAACGATGCGTTTCGCGGACAAGCTGATCAAGGCAAACAAGGACTTTGACCTGCTGGTTATCCCCAATGCTGGCCATGGGATGGGTGGACCCTACGGCCAACGCAAAATGCATGAATTCTTCGTTCGACATCTCATCGAAAAGTAGGTTACATGCAAATGCCCCCGAGTTTACTCGGGGGATATTTACCATCTCTCTAGTACGCGTCTCGTTTCAAAACCACAAAGATGGTTTTGAACAATATCTTAATGTCCATCCATATGGACCAGTCTCGAATGTAACGATGGTCCAACGAAATACGGGCTTCCATCTTCTCAACGGTATCCGTTTCCCCGCGGCTTCCCTCGACTTGTGCCAGTCCAGTGATCCCCGGTTTGACTTTGTGCCGCATCATGTAGCCGCGTATCAGCGTTCGAAAGTGCTCGTTATGGGCATTGGCGTGTGGCCGGGGCCCGACCAGCGACATCGTTCCAAGAATGACGTTGAATAGTTGTGGCAACTCATCCATCGAAGTCTTGCGCAGGATGGCCCCAATAGGGGTAATCCGCGGATCGTTTTTGGTCGCTTGTTTGACTATCGGACCGTTGTCACACGTAATCATCGAACGGAATTTCCAGACCAAGATTTCCTTCCCATCCAAACCATATCGCTTTTGGCGGAAGAAAACCGGCCCAGGCGAAGTAAACTTCACTAGCAACCCGCAAAGCAAGAGAATCGGCGAGACTAGAACGACGCCGACCAAACTGATGGAAAGATCCAAGGCGCGTTTGAGCCAGCCATCGACACCGTACATGGGCGATTCAAAAACGCTGACAACCGGCAACCCGCCGACGTGCGTCCACCGCGAATGAAGCAGCTCAAAGACAAAAAAATCAGGGACAATGTAAGCCGATGCCGTCGTGTTCGCCAATCGATCCAGGACTGACTGAATGCGATTTTCAGCCCGCATCGGCAAAGTGATGAGTACGGTATCGATCTCACCTGATCGGATCATGTCCATGAGTTTGTTGCAGTCGCCCAGGAATGGCGGCATGCCTTCGGTGATATCCGCCCGTCGTCTATCTCCTCGGTCATCGAAAAAGCCAACAACCATTAGCCCGCTGTCTGTTGAGTTCTTTGCGTTGCGAGCGATTTCCAGTCCCAATCGATTGGCCCCAATGATAGCGGTCTTGCTTAGACCATAGCCTCGGCGGCCGAGCGATTCCAGAATGCTTCTAACGAACATATGGGTGCAAAGAACAAACAAGCCGCCAACAAAATACCAAGCGACAATCGACGATCGTGCAAAGGTATCCGAAGTTCGCGTAAAGAGCCCGACCAGCAAAAGGCAAACATAAGTCACGGTCCAAGCTGCTGTAGCCAATCCCACTTCATGGTCCGCCGAACGCCCTCGACCAGGCTTGTATATCCCGAACAATTCACCAACCAAGAACAACAAAACGCATGCCACCAAACTGCAGATCGTTGTTGACTGATTTAACGGCTGTTGCGTTAGCCATTGGACCAGCGGCAATGTGAGGCACAGTAGGACCGAATCGATGGCATGCAACGACGTTGGTAGGAGGGAGCGGGTGGTACGGATGTTGGTGGTAGACATTGGATGCAATTCTGAGACTTGGAGCACTGAAAAACTGACCTAATCGACCCAGCCCGCACAATCGTAAAATGCTTAAGGGAATCGACGAGAAACGCTAGGTTGCCCTTTTGGCGCATGCAACCAAGAAAGCTAGAACTTGGGTCTTTCACTCGCAGGCCACCCCAACAATCCCTACCTTCCCAAAATAGCAATTTCTTAGGGGGTAACAGAACTAAGTCGACGGTCTGACCGATAACCAAACCATGTATTTGAGCCGAGCACTCCTCCGACGAGTCAACGCATGCCAGAATCACTCAGCGTCATTTTCCCCGTTCGCGATGGTCAGTCCCAGATCCAGTTGCGAGTGGAAGGGCTCCTCGAGCTTCTATGCGAATTAAGCCAGGATGTGCAAGTGATCATCGTAGACGACCAGTCCGGCGATGCAACGCCGGAGGTATTGGAAGAACTGCGACGAAAATATCCCCAGGTCAATGTCGTTCGAAACATCCAGTCCGTGGGTCCCGCACAATCGGTAGAATCGGTCCTTTGTTTGGCTCGAGGCGATTTTATTTTCCTTCACCAGTCCTACGATGCCATCGATTTCGAAGAGATCGTGCAGCTTTGGCAACTCAGGAAAGATGAACAATTGGTCATCGCTCGAGCAGCGACTCGCGTACGTAGAATCGACCAACAATTGTTGCAAAGACTTCACGAATGGGGACGCAAACTCGAGGAGCATTGGCCCGTGCCAAGAGCTGTTGTGGATGGCCTGCAAATGATGCGCAAGGATGGAGTCAAGTCACTATCCAAGGTCAAGGATACGTCCGAAGATCTCGAAGTGACTCACCAATCGCACCGACGAATCACTGCACCCAAGTTCATCCAGTCGACTCCAGCTTCCCAAAACGCAAAATCGGAAATCCGCTAAAGATCGGTCGATCAATTAGTTTCGTAGCGAAACTCGTCAAGAGTTTCGGCTGCCCACAGATCCGAAAGTCTTGGCGACTTTCGCTACGGTCAAATCATACATTTATTGATCGACCAACGCTAAGCTGGCATGACGGTCCGCTATCCGATGCGTCACCTTGCCACTAGAAACACGGCGACTGACCCGTTGGCTTTTGCGAGATCGTAAACGCGAATCGCTTCGCCGGCCGGTACGTCGTCCGAAGGATCGATCACGATTGGCACATCTGCTCGCACGCGTAAAATTCCGTTCATGCGATTGGACAAGATCTCCAACGATGCAACAGGCTCTCCGTTGATGGAGTATTCCATCGACAGGTTCGTAGCCTCCTTTGGCCTTTGAATGCGTACGATCACGTCACTTAAGTCGGTGAGAACACTTGGAGGATCGTTCGATTGACTGCTTCCCTGCTGTTTTGCGTCGGGGGCGGCAGCCACTGCGCTCGGCAATGCCTTTTCTATTCGTTGAAACGACGAAGTGGCCAAAAAGAACACGAGCAGCAAGAATACGACATCGATCATCGGAGTCATCATGCTATCGACCGAAGCGGGTTTGGAGCCGGCGGAGTAAGACGTTTTCACGATCCCGTCTCCTCGTACACGGCAAAAATAACGTCGGTATTGCCGGTCGCGGAACAAAGCTTTAGCAAAGCCGCAATGTGTTTGTATTCGGCCGCTCTGTCGGTGCGAATTCGAATCCGCAATGGGCCACCTGCGGTACGCATATGCGATTGTATCGCACGGCCTACTTGCTCCAGCTGCATCGCATGACTTGCAACTTGGTATTCACCGGTCGATAGCACTTGAACCGTGAGCGTTGGTTTATCGGAAAAGTCGTTCGCCCCCGCGGTTGCCGTTGGCAAATCGAGCTTTAGAAAGTTCTCTTGCTTGGCTAGGTGGCTACTGACAAGAAAGAAGATGATCAGCAGGAACGTCACGTCAATCATGGGTGTCATATTAATCGTGACACCTTGGGAACCGCGATAGTTTGGAATTCTCACAAAACTCAACGACCTGTTTAGGTTCTTACGACTTTTCGCATCAGCCAAGTG
>JBBRJI010000317.1:0-6738 GCA_038219625.1 Pirellulales bacterium
AAGTCGCCCAGAAGTCGACGAGTACCACCTTTCCTTTGTACTGATCCAAGTCGATTGGTTTGCCAGCGGTATCGACCAATTCACTCAGGTTCAGCGGTTTGTTTAGAACTGCAAAGCGACTCAAGAACTGCTTGCAATTACGTTCCAGCTCTTCTTTGGCGTCAGGATCCTTTAGGTTTTCGATCTGGGTTTGCGCAACCTCGATCATTTCCTTGGCAATCAGCGGGCGTCCGGAATACTCCACCTTGATGGCTATTTGGACCAAGAAAAAGGCGGTCCAGGGAGACGGAATCTTGGCCATGAGCGCGTCGACCAACGCCCTTGCCTTCACCGGATCTTGGTCTTCTTTGGAGTCGGCTTGCATCAAGGCACCGACCTCGTTTGTCTCCTTAAGGCGGCTCGCATGCATTTCCCATGCACTGAGTGCAATTTGGGGTTCTGGATTTTCGCGAAACCCTTCTTCTATTTTCTTGGCTAATTGCAACGCGGCATCGTCCTCGGAACGTTTTGTAAGCGATTCGACGGCTTGCATTAATGCGTTGAGATTGGTGGCTGTCAGATCTTTCCCTCCGGACAGAATCGTCGTCGCCAACGCAACCAGCTCGTTGGATTTAGCGCTGCCGCTTTCGTAATCGTTCACCAGAAGACTCAATACAATCGATTTGGCTTGTTGGGCTACACGTTCGTCAGCATTTTCCATTTCCTTGCTTGCCAACGCACGCAACGAATCCGATGCGGCGATATCGCCGAAGCTCGCCATCTGCGAAAACGCTTCGAGTTTTCCGAGCACAGAGGCAGCTTTCTCATCCTCATTGGCTGCCAGTTTTTCCAAGCGCTCCGAGGCTTCCAATTTCATACGAGACAAACGCATGCCCTGTTCGAGCAATACTTCGTTCGTAAGCAACTTCTTGCGACCGTCCGCCAACAACTCCATGACAGCCCGTGAGCTAGTGTTGAGGAACTCCATCAAGGGCTTGGCACCATTCAATTCACCGAGCTGCAAGGTCATGTACAGCTTCGACGCGATTTTTGGATCCAGCTTGCCCGGTTGGAAACTAGGCACGGCGGGTGCTGTCGGAAGTGCCGTTGAATCACTTGGGTTGGGTGAGGATTTTGGCGTAGCCGATTCGGTCGACTTGGGACCTGCCGATAAAGATTTTGTTTCTGTTTCCTTCACCGGCTGATATCCGCTGGTCGCGGCCGAGATCTCCTTCGGTTCCGAAGGCCCACAACCCGTTAGCGGAATTCCGGCTGCTATAGCTAGCAAATACAGCAAAGTCGTTGCCGATTGGCGTTGAAGCGTGTGTGATGGAGAGCGTTTGAAATCCAGGGACATGGTCTTTTTCCTCATAATTCAACGGGTTTGAATTATGGTAGCTTGACCGATCTGGCCTTTGCCTGCAAGTCCGAGTCTCAATCAGAGGTTGGACGCCAGCCACTTTCTTCCGCCGAGCTAACACGGATCGATTGCCCAGCCGCCGTTTCCGCAGCCGTCACTTTGTTCAATCCACCT
This sequence comes from Pirellulales bacterium, assembly GCA_038219625.1. Lineage (GTDB taxonomy): Bacteria > Planctomycetota > Planctomycetia > Pirellulales > Pirellulaceae > JBKCUI01. Next base: position 1,514 of record JBBRJI010000317.1, read on the forward strand.
ACGTTCTTGAGTCGATTGAAGTGATTGACACAATCGTACCCCCAGAGTACCGCTACGATGACAGCAGCCAACATCCCCACGAAGGGAGCGTTCAGGGTCAGGCCGTTGAACATGAACAAGGCGGCGGCGGAAGATACGGCCAACGCGGTCACGCCTAGTTTTACGAAAAATGCAGAGTTGGTACGTCGCATATCGCTCCTGGTGATGGCACGGCGAGCATTGGTGTTTGCGAGTTCCCGGAGGGCAACCAAATCGTTTCGCTGCTCTGGAGCTTGCTGCCGCGGTACGAACAACTCTTCGTTGAGTTTTTCTTCGGGTAGGGAAATTTCCGAATCCGGCTTGTCCAAGCCCATCGAGGCCGCTATTCGTGATCGAGGTTTGGCTGGCCCAGTCGGACTTGGTGTTGTCGGCGCTGATTTTATTTCCGTGGGGGAATTCTCCGCTCCACCTCGGACTCGATGCAACAGCCTTTGCATGTAATCCTCTATCGATTCTTCTTCGTCCGATCCTCGCTTGACCGAATTAGCACCTGCATTCGAGGTCGGGCTGATCAACGCATTGGTTTGATCCTCGACCGTGCCCGAACGATCGGCTTCATAACTTGAGTCGATCGAATCGCTGGCGTCCGTGGACTCGCCCGCCATTTGCTCGATTGGCTGATCCCGATAAAGGTGTCTCAAAGAATCTGGAAAATGGGGTTCACGCCCCTCGGACACCGGACTGTCACTTACGACTGGAACAACCTGATCCGGATAACTTGGCTCGACTTCCGCCCCCGATTCATCCTCCAAAACATTTCGTTCGATGGGATCGGGTTCGCGATTTTTGAAGCCCTCTTTTGGCTGATTGCTGTACTTTTGCGACCAGCTACTTGACGTTCGCAACTCGCTGGAAGGATTCGATGTTCCTCGACGATGGTCCGCGTCGATCAACATGCGTTGCAATCGCTCAGAAATGGAATCCAAATTGGAATTGGACGATTCCTCTGGTTGATCAAGTGGCGGAATGTTTTCTAGCGGTGCAGATTCATATCCAATGTCCGAATAGCTGGTCAGATCGGGAGCCGAAAAAGACGCGAAATTGGATTCCGACTCCAACAGAACTGGGGAGTCTTGTGCGTAGGACGGATTCGCTGCCCACTCAACATTCGATGCTGCCGGCGCATCTTGTTTGAACCATGCCGGCAGTTGATTGTGGTCCGAAATAACTTCGTTGGTCTCGGCAGCTTGGCTAGATTCATCCGATGTGCCTTCGTAGTTAGCCACATCGTTGGCCACATCGTTGGACTCATCGTTGGCCACATCGTTGGCCACATCGTTGGACTCATCGGGTGAGCCATACGGAATCTCTGAGCCCGGATCGGATTGGAAGGCAGTCTGCTCGGAGGGCTGTTCCGATGGCCAAGATTCAATAAGAAGTTCGACCTTCTGTTGAGCGGAGTCGCGTTCGACTTCCAAAAGCCTAAGTTGAGCATTCAACTCTTGAATTTGTATCTGAGCCCGTTCCAGCGATTGAGCCAGTTGGTCATCGCTAAAACGGCTATACGACGCTTGCGAGGATTCGTCGGCGTAGGTGTGATCGGGCGCCGACTCTGCAACTTCTGAACCATTCGCAGATCGTAGGTCTGGATATTCGGGGGCTTGGTAGGCTAGAGCGATTTCAGAACGCAAGACGTGAACCGCGTCGATGAGCTCGTTCCGATGCGAAATGACTTCATTGAATCGAGCTTCGATAATTTCTTGTTCTCGGCCCGCTTGTGCGAGCAATTCGTTTAGCGAGCTGGTATGCTTGCTGGTGGCTTCGCTGAATCGATTCAATTGTTCATCGATTGCCCCCAATTGGTCGGTGAATCGGTCGGCAAGATTGGTGAATAGCGATTGCTGAGTACCCGTCTGATTGCTCAGTTGCTCATCGATTGCATGGAATCGGTCCGAAAACTTATCTGCCAAGTGGGAGATCAACAATTGTTGAACACCAGCCTGATTGTTCCATTGGTCGTTTAGGTTGGTAAACAACTTTTTTCCAAACTCGTCGATTTCCTGGGTCACGGATTCGACGATGGATTCATTCGCGCATTTGGCTTCCGTTCCCAAGGACGCTTGCATCTTGTCCAATGACATCTGCAACGACTCCAGGAGTCGCTCGATGGTGTCCAGTCTGGCCGACGCGGCAGAATCGATTTTCGTTTCGTTCGCTCCGATAGGGGTCGCAATCGGTTGGGTCTGCGAGTTGTCGACGCTTGCGCTTGGCAACGTCTGAATCAGCGGAGACGCGACGTTACCCATTCTGGCAGCGTGATCTAGCAATTTCTCGGCATGGACGACAGTCGCCAAAACGCCGATCGACGGATGGATCACCAATCGAGACTGTCCAACTGCTATTTCCGTTGGCTGATCGATCAGCCATTCTCGAACGTGTCGATTGGATATGAGAGTTGGCCCGACTGACCGCAACAAAGTGTGCTTCTTGCCGAATATCAAAACAGCGTGTAGCGGCGCGATGCCTGGAGTCGTTATTTGGACACTGCAATCCGTGCCGGATCCAAGTGTGCAACGTGGGCTTCTAATCCTCCAAGACTTTACAATCTCTCCAAACTCTCCAATTAGATCAATCTGCCCGATTGCGACATCGATTCCGGCTGATCGACTTTGTTGCGGAAGGAATGGTGCGAGGTTTCGCATTTGCTTTGCTGGGGAATGCGGTTTTAAATGGATAGGTTTAGACAACCAATTGCCTTTATCGTCCCCAGTTATCGAAATTCTTGCTTAAAAGCCGAAAGCGCCTGGTTTTGACGACTTTTTCGTTAGACATTTGAGTCCCGACGAAAAACGCAAGGCATTTCAGAAATTTTTCCGCAAAAATATTGGGAATAGGTAGGGTGTCGCAAATCCTTTGCTGGCAAATAATTACGAAAACAAACAGCCCGACGATCACTTTTTGACAGTGCCAAAACGCGATTCAGCAAACAAAAAACGAACGCTTTGCAGTCGAATGCGTACTATAGTTCATCTCATCCAGTACCCTTCCTTTGGCGGGGGGGCCAGAACTTTGACGCGGAGAAGCATCATGTCACGAAAAGAAGCCTTATCCAAACTGCGGGATGTTTTATTGATACGCCGGGAAGCATTGCGAAAAGCCCTCGACGGTGACTTGAGTATGCTTCAGTCCCTCTCCCGAGATGGTGGAGATGTCATTGACGCTGCGATGGACACTGCACAGGACGAAATCAGTAGCCAACTGGTCGAGGTGGAAAGCCGTGAGCTTTCTCAAATCGAGGAAGCTTTGAATCGTCTTCGCGATGGCCACTACGGTGAGTGCGAGCAGTGCGATAAGCCGATTCCGCTAGCTCGACTTCAGGCGGTCCCCTACGCCACCTCTTGTATTGAGTGCGCACGCAAACAAGAAAAGTATTCTCCCCGCTTTACGACCGGTATGGGTGATTCTTCGCAAACGTCCAACGCCTCGATTTAAGAAGCAAAAGGCGACAGAGTTGGAAGGCGTCTGAACAAGCATCTCACTTTTTCAACCCTTGAACCAGCGGTACCCAACGTTCTTCGCGATTGCTAATCTCGGTAATGCGAAGACCAAACTTGTCCCCTACCTTGACCACTTCCCCTTCGGCGATGACATTGCCATCAATCTCTAGAAAAAGCGGCTGATCACAGGCTTTGTCAAATTGAATCATCACACCCGGCACAAATTGCAGGATGCGTTCCACAGCAAGCTTCTGCTGAGCTAGCGTTACCGCTACCTCCGTCTCAATCTTGAGCAGGCTTTTCCAGTAGTCCACTTTGGCAGAATCGTCTGTCGAATGCGTTCTGACCGTACTCATGCAATCCAAACCCTGGGTAAAAGCCAAAAAACAGGCGCCGATTTGAAACTATCGACGTCAATCCACACCTATCTTGACCGTGACCCATCGAATTTCTTGAAAGGTTCCTATAATTTGGTGCCTTGGAACGTTCGGCAATTCGGCCCGATATGCGGAACGATGTCCCATTCACTATTTGTTTTATTAATCTCTCAGACAATCCAACTATGAGCGTCGCTCTCGAACCGTTGCCGTTCCCGCCTTATCGAGAACTCGACAACGAAACACTTCACGAACGAATCCGGCTTGCAAAGAACGAGTTGGGCAAAAGCTTGCTTATTCTCGGCCATCACTACCAACAAGACGAAGTGATCGAACACGCCGACTTGAGCGGCGACTCATACCAACTAAGCAAGCTGGCGGCAGATAGCATGGACTGCCGGGCCATCGTTTTTTGCGGCGTGCATTTCATGGCCGAAACCGCAGATATTCTGGCAAATCGTCCGGAAAAACTGCAATCCAGAAACGGTCAACGCGTTTCCGTTATTCTGCCCGATCTGTCGGCTGGTTGTTCGATGGCCGACATGGCGGGCATCCGTCAAGTCGAAGCCGCTTGGAAACAGCTAGGCGACGTCATCGACACGTCCGACATGACTCCAGTCACCTATATCAACAGCGCAGCGAGCCTCAAAGCGTTTTGCGGTCGGCATGGGGGCATTGTTTGCACCAGCAGCAACGCCAAAGCGGTACTTGAATGGTCCTTTGCGCAACGCAAACGCGTTTTCTTCTTCCCAGATCAACATCTGGGCCGAAACACCTCGCTCAAAATGGGGATTACCAACAGTCAAATGCCCGTCTGGAATCCGCATGCCGAAGAGCTTGGTGGCAACACCGAACAAGCCATCCAAGAATCGCGAGTGATTCTCTGGAAGGGGCACTGCTCGGTACATCAAATGTTTCAAGCAGACCACGTCGCTTCGTTCCGCAAGAATCACCCTGGCATCAAAATCCTCGTCCATCCAGAATGCCCGCAAGAAGTAAACGACATCGCCGATATCTCGGGTTCTACCAGCAAAATCATTGAGACGGTCCGAAACGCACCGCCTGGTACCAAATGGGCCATCGGTACCGAATTGCACTTGGTCAACCGACTCAAGAAAGAACATCCAGAGCAAGATATCCACTTTCTCTCGCCGCTCGTTTGCATGTGCGCTACCATGTACCGCATCGATTTAGCGCACCTATGTTGGTGCCTTGAAAACCTAGTCCAAGGAAACATCGTAAATCAAATTTTGGTTCGCGAGGACATTGCCAATTGGTCCTTGATCGCACTCGAACGAATGCTCACTGTAAAGTAGCAACACTTTAAAGTAGCATCACCGTAAACTAACACCGAAAGCGTCGTCGCAAACCT
>JBBRJI010000318.1:0-6736 GCA_038219625.1 Pirellulales bacterium
TCCCGCAATCGCAGAATAGGCCGCCGCACGTACCTGTTCGGCTTCGCTTGTGGTACCTGATAGCTTTAGGAGATTGGGCAAGGCTTCCACGTAGTGCAGTTCACTCATCAACTGGGCAATTTGAATGCGAGTTGCCGCCGCAGTTTTTGAGTCGACCAGCAACTGCACGGCTTGTTGTCGCGATTCGACATCACCCCTCCTCAATCGAAGCGTCAACGAAGGTTGCCCCAATCCAATGAGTGCATCCAAAACGGAATCGGGGACCCCCAGCAGCGAGCGACCGACAAAAGCTCTCTCAAACGCTTCGCTGGCATGCTTTGCAGCAACCTGCCGAATCGATGCTGGTTGCTTTTCGATTTCCTTGAGTATCTGCGTGACTGCGTTCATGCTCGAGGGCGTATTTGTCTTTGCCCATACCTCGATCAAGTTGGGTGCGATGCGCAGCATCCCAATGGGGCTTTTCCAGAATCTCTCATTCCATGGCAATTGACTCAGAACAAGATCTGGCAAACCGGTATGCGGCTCAACAGCCCACCACATCAACAACGGCAAAGCTAGATCCGTCTCCGGCAAATCGCGCGACAGCAATGCCGAAACAATCGGAAGCGCATCTTCGCCTCGAAGTCGCTTGGCTGAGCTTGCAATCTGGCAAAGCACTTTGACATTTTTTTCCGTGGCGGCAAGTGATTCGATTGCGGTAGCCGTAGATCGGTTAATGACTCGATCATCGCAAACCAATCGCACTGTCCACGCTCGTACCGCTGGATTGGAATTCGCAAGCAATTTTCTCAGGCTTAACGAGTCCTCACCCGAGTAAGGAATCGTGTCTTCGAGCCAACCGCACGCATGCGCCGTCCAAAGCCACTCCAGCCCCAACTGTTCACCATTCCCGATTCTGTTCTCAACTTCCACTCGCAGTTTGTCCTTCAGCGGATGTTTTGCGAATAACTCACGAGCTTTCCAACGATGCCATCGGTACTCGTGATTCAATTGGCCGATAAGATAATCGAGCGAATCGCGATCGCTCCCATTTGCAAGCGATGGTTTCCAAGCCATTGCGACAGGTGGATTGTTGGGCTTGAATCGATAAACACGACCGTGATCACGATCCATTTTGCCCACATGCGCGTAAAGATGTGCGACTTGAAAATCATACCAATCGCAGACGTACGCAGCACCATCAGGACCATCTTGGATCGCAACGGGCCGAAACCACTTGTCCTCGCTTGCTACGGCATCTCCGATATCTTTGGTCTCGAACGTAGAACCGACGGCAGACAATTGCGATTGAATGAGTTTGCCATGCAACGGATCTACCGCCAACATCGAACGAGGCATCGAAGCTCCAAACGCAGTGCCTTCGGTCAATAACATCGTATGCGTGAAGCGTTGGATAGGCGCATGCTGCATTGGGTCGAGATAACCAAACGTGTTTGGATTCGATAATCCGCCGTGTTTGTTGAATCCCTTGCGATAGTAGGCGTCCTGGAGATAGTGGAATCCACGCGTATCGCCGCCATTGTGACCCGAAAAAATTTCGCCCTCGTTATCGAAAGCTACTCCAAATGCATTACCGCCACCCTCCGCAAAAATTTCGTACTGGCGTGTCGTTGCGTGGTATCGCCAAATGGCTTGGCCCATCGAGCGTTTGGGTGTTTCCTTGGAGCCAAATCGTCGGACGCTTCCACTCACCGTGCTACCTTGCGCGGCATACAACCAACCGTCTGGCCCCATGCACATGCTGTTCACGACCGAGTGAGTATCCTCCAAGCCAAAACCCTCCAGGTGGACTTCGGGCGGACCGTCTGCCTTTAAATCATGATCCTTGTCGGAATAGAATAGGAGGTACGGTGGATTCAAGACCCAAGCCCCATCCGACGTTGGTACGACCGCAGTTGCAATGTTCAGGCCATCGACAAAAGTCGTTTCAGTCTCAAGTGTTCCATCGCCATCGCGATCTTCGTGCACCGTGATCTTGTCGGCACCAGGCACTCCACCATGTCCGGGGGGAAGCGGGACCGAATCGTAAACCGTTCGCCAAAAATTATCACGGCTGAGTCTCCGCAATCCAGCGGGTTCGGGGTACTGTAGATACTGAACCACCCACAATCGTCCATGCGAGTCGTGTGCTGTGCTCAGTGGCTGGCTGATGGTTGGTTCTGAGAGAAGGGTCTCTATCGAATAGCCCTCTGCCAATCGGAATTTCGAAAGCGCTTCGGTAGGACCAAGGGCTGGCCCTTGGCCTTGATCCTCAGGCTTTTGCATGCCGTAGGTGCTATTAGAAACGATCACGTATGCCAAAAGAAAAGTTGCAACGCTTGGACTCGCCTGAACATTTATCATAACTTTCATCCCATAACGGCCAGCAGCTCAAACTGTAATTACGCTTCGTGAGACACTAAGGAATAAACTTCGTGATTCGAACGACTGGATTCCCAAAGGTGCTGCCCCCGCCGAGATCGGTCAGTCGTTCGCTGGTGATATCATTAAGGCTTTTGCCGTCTGGGGCCAGCTTGGGCCACCATTGTCCCAACGCGATGGCTACGCCAGCCTTTCCGTCTTCACTGACGATTGCTTTGCGAAGGATGCTACCGTTGAAACTAGCCACGTTGACGCGATCGCCATCGACGATTCCTAGCGATGCCGCGTCCGAAGGGTGAATGATGATTTGGGGCTCACCACCTGCCATCTTAATCACGCTGGGGACATTTCCCATCGATGTATTCAGAATATAAGGACCAGGGGGCGAAATGAGTCGCAACGGATACTCGGCACTCGGTTGAACTTCGAACTCGAGTTGTTGTGGTGCTGGCGAAAAGCGAATCTTGCGATCGGGATAGTTGCTACCGTCCGCATAAGGCAAATACGGATTAGGCAATTTTAGTTTCACGCTTCGTTCGGTCATCAACCGATCGGCGGTTATGCCCTCAAGCTTTGGATTAGAAGAAGTTAACAACTCTTCGACAATCTGCTTTGGGGACCAGTACAAGCATTCGTCTTCGAAGCCCAAACGGCGAGCAAGCTCGGTGAAGATCCAGCGGTTTGACTTTGCTTGTCCACGTGCCGTGACCACCGGTTCCGAATACTGCAAATAGTAGTGGCCATAAGAAGTATACACATCCGTGTGTTCCAAAAACGTGGTGGCAGGTAATAAGTAATCGGCATAGTCTGCTGTATCGGTTTGGAAATGTTCTAAGACTACGGTAAAGAGATTATCGTTGCTGAGTCCGCGTCGAACCCGCGAGGAATCCGGTGCGACGGCAGCCGGATTACTATTGTAAACGAACAGACCACGGACACGCGTTTTATCGGGATCTAACTCCGAGGCCAGCAAGGTCATGTTGACGTGCCGTGTTCCAGGCCGAATCAAATGAGTACCCGAGACGCGTTGTGTATTCAATCCAAAGGCGCCACTAGTGGAAAGGCACCCGCCACCCCCTTTCTTTTTCCAAGCCCCAATCAATGCCGGCAGAAGTGATATCGCTCGCAATGCATTACCACCACCCTCGTTGCGGGTCATGCCATAACCAACTTTGATGAACGGTGCTTGGCTCGTCGCCAAATTTCGTACCATGTCACCCAATGCGGCCAATGGTACATCGCAGTATTTCGATGCCCGTTCAAGAGTCCAAGGGCTGCATGCCGCGCTGTACTCTTCGAATCCAATGGTATGTTGATCGAGGTAATCCAGGTCGTGCCAGTTGTTGCGAATGATCTCGTTGCCGATGGCCAACGCCAACGCTGCATCGGTACCAACTTTGATCTGCCAGTGTTCGTCTGCAAAGCGAGAGGTTTCATTGCGATAAGGATCGATGTGGAGAATGTGGCAGCCATTCTTCTTGGCGGCTTTGAGAATGGGCGCGATGTGCGAATTGCTTCGAAGTGCGTTGATTCCCCAAAGTACAACATATTTCGAATGGATAAGGTCCTCTGGGTCCGTGCCAAGTTTGTTAGGCCCATAGTTGGCTTCCCAAGCTGCGCTGCCTGTCGTAGCACAAATGGTTTGGTCTAGTTCGAGTGCACCGAGTCTTCGGAAGAAGGCAAAGGGCGAAGAACCTTCGACAACTCCCAAAGTGCCGCCATAGCAGTACGGCAATATGGATTGGGGGCCATGTTGTTCGACGATCGACCTAGTGCGCTCCGCAATCTCATCCAGGGCTGTCTCCCAGGTCACGGTTTCAAATCGCCCATCACCTTTTTTGCCCACTCTTCGCTGAGGCTGCAATAGTCGGTCGGATTGTTCTTGACGCTGTGGATATCGAGCCATTTTCACGCAGGCAAATCCTTGCGTGATCGGGTGGGACGGATCGCCAGTAAGATGCGTAACTCGATCTCCCTCGACGGTAATGTGCAAGGCGCATGCATCGGGGCAATCCAAAGCACAAATAGTCGGCAAAACGATTGGATTCATTGAATCTGCTTTATCGGTAGGTAGCGAGTCTCCAAACGGATATCTGTCCATGTGCCAAGTCTAGCGACTTTTACGACAAATGCCATTAATCCCCGACTACTTCCCTCCCTCCTCTCAAGAAGGACTCGCAGTTCTGCTAGGGACGTGTGGCACGCCCCTGAGTTTACGAAGGGCGTGGTGAGTTAAGAGAGACATTTGCCACAGTTCCCACGCCCATCGCTAGCGCTTTGGGCGTACCACACGCTCCTCGACAGACGTATTCAAGTAGCCAGACGTATTCAATAAGTCGACTGCTTGCGAGTAGACCGACCGTTCGGTAAGATCCCCTAGGGGAGGCTGGCAGCCTGTTCTATGTTTCAACTTTTCTCAAGAGGATTTCGTGAGTGCATCCATTTCGCTGACTTCCAAAGTGGCCATTGTAACCGGTGGTGGGCGCGGGATTGGCCGAGCCATCGCGAAGCGACTTGCCGAGGCCGGTGCGGACGTCGTCATCGCTAGTCGAAAACTCGAAAACCTCGAGGCGACTGCCCACGAGCTTTCCGGATTGCCGGGCAAGGTGGTACCGATTGCTTGTCACATCGGTCGACTCGATCAACTGGAGCATCTAGTGCGAGAAACCGAGAGTCGGCTTGGTCCCGTCGACATTCTTGTCAACAATGGCGCTACCAACATTGGCCAGGGACCATCTCTCGACGTGACCGATGAAATGCTCGACAAGATGGTCGAGATCAATATCAAAGCTGCCCTGCGTTTGGTCCGATTGACGGTACCAAAAATGATCCAGCGCAAGAGCGGCGGATCGATAATCAACATCAGCTCGATCGCTGGTCTCCACCCTCAGCCGGAGGGGCTACTTTACAGCTTTACGAAGGCAGGCCTGATCATGATGACTCGTAGTTGGGCCCGCGAATTTGGGCCGCATGGAGTTCGAGTCAATGCCATAGCGCCCGGTCTAATACAAACCGATTTCAGCCAGATTCTCTGGCAAAATGAAACATATCAAAACGCGATCAAAACAACACAACCGATCCGACGCATTGGGCAACCCGATGACATCAGCTACGCGGCGTTGTACCTCGCCTCGGATGAAGCCGCCTTTGTAACAGGACAAGTTTTCGTTCTAGATGGTGGTGCAACTGCCTAACTAACGTAGGACAAGCTGGCAGCGCACGCAGTCTGTTCTACATACGCTCTGACTAACAAGGGAAAAACAATGAAGAGTCTCGAAGGAAAAGTTGCAGTCATCACAGGTGCGGGAGGGGGCATCGGTCGTGAGTACGCGCTGTTGTTCGCCGCCGAGGGAGCCAAAGTCATCGTCAACGATATCGGATGCACAGCCAATGGCCATGGCCAAAGTCCAGTGGCCGATCAGGTGGTCGCGGAGATCGTGGCAAACGGAGGCGAGGCAGTCGCGAACAACGAACCAGTCGGCTCCTTCGCCTCTGCCAAACGAATCGTAGAAACGGCTATCGAAGCCTATGGTCAACTCGATATTCTGGTCAACAACGCAGGCATCCTTCGTGATCGCACACTTTTGAAAATGACCGAAGAAGAATGGAATCAAGTGATTGAAGTGCACTTGACTGGATCGTTCAGTTGCATGCAGGCAGCAGCCCGAGTGATGACCGAACGAGAAAAAGGAGGGCGCATCATCAATACGTCTTCTAGCTCAGGCTTGTTAGGAAATTTTGGACAGACCAATTATGGGGCGGCTAAGGCCGGAATTCACGCGCTGACTCGGATTGCAGCCTTGGAATTGGCCAAACAGAGAATTACTGTCAACGCAATTGCGCCTGCGGCATTAACTCGAATGTTTCAGACCATACCAGGGGCGGAGGAGTCGGTTAGCATCGACACATTTGGCCCGAAGTTCATTGCACCCTTAGCAGCCTATTTGGCATCCGATGCAGCCGCGAGTATTTCCTCCGAAAGGTATTTCCAGCCGCCGTCGGGCAGGAGCGTGACAATCGTGCCCGTCTCCATGGTGCGTGCCACCCGTTCGGCCGCGACCAGCACGCCGCCCGACGAGACCCCGGCGAAGATGCCCTCCCGCTCGGTCAGGTTGCGCAGCGTGTCGATGGATTCGGCGTTCGACACGAGCAGCCTCCCGTCGAGGATCGCGGGATCGAAGATCTCCGGGATGAACCCCTCGTCGAGCGAGCGAAGTCCCTGGACGGCGTCGCCCGGATGCGGCTCGGCCGCATAGATGCGCACCCGCGGGTTGTGCTCGCGGAGTCGCCGGCCGATCCCCATCAGGGTGCCCCCCGTGCCCAGGCCGGCCACGAACACGTCCACCTCGGGGCAGTCGGCAATGATCTCCTCCGC
>JBBRJI010000319.1:0-6732 GCA_038219625.1 Pirellulales bacterium
GCGGAAGCAACGTTTGAGGACGTTGCTTCCGCCGGACGAGTCCGACGGAGAGCGATCACTCTGCGAACTTTTCGCGTTGGTAGCTGACAGATGCTGCCCCGCCGGTTGAAAACCGACGGAAGCAAGATGAATCGGTTTGCCCGTCTGTTCAATCAGGCGAAGTGGAAGAAAAGTTGCGCAACTATAAATGCTCCACAACCCCAGTTTTTTAACAGCCCAGGATAGTCCCAACTGTGGCCAATTAATGTCACGATGCGCTTGGTTAAACGCTCAGCGGAGCCACCACGTATCCCACGTTAAAGCCGTTTTCCAGTTGGCCTTTGCCGAAAATGACCTCTCATTCATTCGCAGTCCGTTTCCAAAGAGAGTGATGACTTGTCCTACATTGACAGAGGCTATCCCGTTGTGAATCGGTGTACCACGTTCTGCGGCTGCTGATATGCCTGTCAGCACGGTCGAATCTGCAGCCAGTCGGCGAAGATGCAACTGATAGTTTTCTGTTGGCAGCCCTGTGTTTCGGTCGAATACTTTCACATAGTAGTTGCCAGAAGTCGGCACGGTGTATTCAAGCCGACTCTCGGCGTTATTCGAATTGGTCGTGTTCAACAATACGTTTCCAGTCGGGCAGTGGGAATTAGAGGCGGACCAGAGATCGCTGCCACGCCGGATCGCAACATTGCCGTGCCTCCCGACGTGACGACCTTGATTACACCTGATGTGGCACCCGCTGGAACGTTAAAAGTAACTATTTGTCGATCTCTTAAGAAACTATTGAGATCTTGCTCATCTACTTGTTCACGGACTGTGTGAACGGCATAGCTCGCAACTGGCTGACCGTCGACAGTCAGGGATAGGTCACCTTGCAACAAACCTGTCCCCTCCAAAACTGCCACTGTGCCATACTTGCGGTTTTCATATCGGCCAACTTCTTGGGAACACCGCAAAGCAATCAATCGGATGATTGGAAGATCCCGGGGTACTATCATGGATTTGTGCTACGGTCATGTGCTTTCGCGTCATCGGAAACCAACGCTCACGTCACCAATACCAGAAGGCAGATATTTAGTTACGAAAAACTGAAAGAAATCGCAAAATTGTTTTTAGGGCTCGTTACTTTTCAGATTGCCCTTTTCTTACAAGTTCCGTTGCCTCGTCTAGTAGAATCGAAAACTCAAATGCCTCTAGATTCCGGACGGACGGGGAAAGCACAAGTCCGGCTTCGACGATTCTGCGATTTTTGCTGACGGCCCTCGTTGCTAAACTTAGCTGCGATTTCGCTGTTTCGGGTTGATTCAGCTTGGAGTAACACATCGAAAGGATCGTGTAATCCACCATCGGAGCGACACTTCCAAGTTTGAGGGACTCGTTTGCATGATCGATTGCTTCCTGAAACTGTTTTGCTCGAAAGTGAACTAGTGCCAACGTGTTTTCATAGGAGGCTCGCGTCGCGGGACTAAGCTTGTTTTTTTCCTCGGAACTCTCGATTGCGGGTACAAACAGTTCAAGACATTGGTTTGCATCCATTCCCGAATGTTCGGAAATGCAGCTAGTCCAAACCGCGGCATTCACGTCGATCCGTTTTGCGGATTGCTTGGCATCTTTCATCATTCGCTGACATAATTCTTTGTAGTCGTCGACTTTGCCTTTACGCAGGCAGACGAACGCTAGTTTGGAACGAGTTGAGGCGCTGCCTTTCAATTCCAACGCAGCCCTCAATTCTCGTTCCGCGCCGTCGTAGTCCCCCAGGTATGCTCGTTGGACGCCGTTATCGGAGAGCAACTTAGCCGTCGGTGGTGCGAGTTCCAACAATCGACTCTGATGAAAGACCGTAGCGTACCAATCTTCTTTGCGTGTCGCATAGCTCACTTGTTGTTTGTGCCAATCCAGCGCGCCCTCAACAGCGGATGGCGGATTCGATTCTGAATTGCGGCGAACATATGGTGCAAGGCAATACAACCTGTTTTCTTCCGAATAAATGAGCTCCCCGTCGGAACCGAAATGGATGATGTTGTTGATACCTCTTGCAATATGGAGATTGAGCAATTCGTGCCCCAAAACGTGATCGTAGATCCTCACCGATTCACCGCGCCCACTTGAAACAAGTCGCCGACTATCGGCACTAAAGGAAATACTATTCACCACGTCCACATTTTCGGCGAGCAGAGTCGCGGCCGTACTTACGCTTCTGTTCGAAAGTAGGTCCGCTGTTTGTCGGACTTCAATGACTGGAGACTTCTCTCTCGTCACTGCTATGTATTTACCATCAGGGCTAAACCTGAGTTGGCTTATGCCTGCATCGCCCGGACTGCTTGAAAGCATCACTCCGTCGCGAACATTCCAGGGCCGTTTGTGGATGCCTTGGTGATAGACCGCTCAGGATTCGCCAAGTCCCAAACCTGAATGCAACCATCCGATCCACCGGTCGCCAGCTTGGCTCCCGCTCCATCGAACGCGACCGCTCTAATATTTCCATTGTGCCCATGAAAGCGCTGCAAGACCTTGGTTCGTTGTGTGTCTTTGAGATCGGCCCCTTCGCCGAACACCGCGAACACCGCGGTTACCAGATATTGCCCGTCCGGAGAAGCTCGTGGCTTTGGCTTGCACCATGGTACGGCGAAAAGTCGCCCGCAAATGGCGATCTCATCACCGTCAAGAACGATGGAACAATCCCTCATCCCGAAGTGAAGACCTTTTCAACACACTCAGCGCATTCCCAAGCCGCGAGCAAGACCCAAGCAAAATTGCTCAGTACAAGGACTCCGTAGAAGATCTTTATAAAAGTCTAAGCCAGATGGAACGTACGATGCTGGAGCGTCGCCTGGACGGATTCACAACTGGAGAGGTTGCTGCCGAGCTCGGCATTCACCCCGTAGCCATCCACGTTCGATGGAGTCGACTTCGTCATCGGCTGGAAAATGCTGGAGTCTATGCGGACTGGGTCTGACTACGGCTGTTCGCCCAAAATTGTTTGTCGGTTCTGTTATTACTGCCAGTTTTCATTCCGCTGCTCGCTTTAGTGCCAAGTCGACGTAATGATATCCGTCTGGTTCGGACCAACCTAGCAAACGACCATCGCGAGAAAAGGCGGGCTTAGAACAACATTCTTTACGATCGAGGGTCAGCACGATTACGCCCGTTGCAGCATCGAAGAGTCTCAACACTTTCTCGCATCCTGTCGCAGCGATTCGCATCCCATCCGGAGTAAATGCCATCCCGACGATATAGTTTCCGAACGGTCCGGCATTGAACAAAGGCTCGTCTGCATTAACGTCAAACACTGCTAGAAACTTGTTAACGTTGCCCCTTGGCGCACTGGCAATCCGTTTGCCATCTGGACTGAACTCCAGTCCCATGGTGTACGACGCGTGCCTCATCGACTTCAATTGTTTCCCAGTGCGAGCGTCGTAAAGTCGCACGTCAAACATGCCTCCAGTCGCAATCTGATCGCCTTGGGGACTGAATGCAAGCCCTTCACCGAAATTGAGACGTTCGCCGACATTTTCTATCTTGGTTGGTTTCTCCCCTTCTAAGGACCAAAGTTCTAAGAACTCTTCTCCCTCCGCCACGATAGACGAACCGTTGGGGGCAACGATCAGCTCTCGCACAGGCGATTTCATTGAAACTGGGATCTTATGCAAAGCTTCCCAGGTTGCCGGGTTCCAAACCACGGCTTCGCCGTTTTGATGCCCTGAGACAAACGTCTTTCCATCGCGACTGAATGCACCGGTCCAGATCGGACCTCCTTCGGTATACGAAACCGTCTTAGCGTGGAGTTCTTTAGAGTTGAAATCGTGAATGCGCAGTCCGCCGTCCTGACAAATCGATACGAGCCTCAAATCAAGTTCGTGGAGGACCGCGTAGCGAACCTTCACCTCTGGCTTCGGAATAAACTGGGTGATGTCTGAAGCAACACCCCCCGAGCGAGCGATCTGTAATTGTTTTTGAAGGAACTCGAATTCAAAACTGCGGTGCGACTTGTCTGTCGAGTCCAGGCGTTTTTGAGCTTCGGTGGTCCGACCGCTAGCCAGATCCATTTGCACTGCTCGAAGCGAATTCGAATAGTCCTGGATCGAACCCGTCTCTGTGTCTTGAGCAAACAAATGAGTTTTCGAAAAAAGCGTTATGCCGACAAGACAAATAACCAGCATCAGCCTTCGATTAAAGTAAGTGACCATGTTCATTACTTCCTTTTTAAGCGATCTTTAAGATCCAGGGGCGGCTACCTCTAAATTAAAAACTCTACGCAGGACGGCAATCATTTCTCGCTGTCGCTGTTCTACGAACGTACGACCTTTTGCCGCTTCTGCTTTCGCTGCAGTAAGGTCTTTTGCCATCGCCAGCACTGCAGCAGGCATCGCCTTCGATTCCTCCTCGTTATCGAAGTCGAATAGCCAATCATCGAGGCCAATGTCTCGCCACATGATCCCCTTGCTGGTTTGCTCGCTCCAACGGCACACGATTGCCGGAATGCCGTTGCCAATGCACATGATGGGGCTGTGCATCTCGTGGCCAAAAAGTCCCGCGCTGCGACGGTACGTACTCAGCGCTTCGGCGGTGAGCCAGTAGTTCTCTCGCCATACGCAGCGGGCGCGAACGTCATCAGGCAGCTTGTCGAAAAGCATCTCCTTGTTCACAGCCATCTGCGTCTCGTCCTCAGGGCAAAGCAAAATCTTGAGATCGGTGTTCTTTACGACTGCAGTGATCGCATCTCGCAGTGGCTTGCAGTCATGCTCCTTCATCGCTTCGTTGCGGGCGTGCTTTTGATCATCTAGCACGGCCTTCTTTGCAGGGATCGTCCAATATGGCGTGTATCGCAATCGCGCGATGCAACACAGGAATTTTCCGTGCTCGAGCCCGTTGGCTTTCAGGAATGCGTCGGCCTTGGCATCATCTCGCAGGTCGGTGGCAAATGCTCCGTCGGGACCAAACTCCATGACTGGGCAAGTACAGCCTTTGGACTTCGCCAATTCCAGAGAGACGGAGTCGCGGAAGAATACGAACTTCGCTCCACTGAGCACCTTGATGCTGTTTGCAACAACGCTGTCCTTAGTTGGCTTCGTCGCGGTCGAATGGGTCACCGAAAACGTAATGCCAAAGATGCCATACGGCTTCCCCGTTTCCTTGCTCCATCGTACGACATCATTCTCTGCGACCAGCGATGGGCCGGAGCCATGCAAGAGAAAATCGCATTCGGCAAATGCCGTCTTCAAACTTTCATCGCCACTCACGATTTGCACTTTGGGAAAACGCGATTGAAGCATCTCTTCAACGCCGTTGCCGACGTTGCTAGGCCAAAGTCGCACTTCGGCTTCCGGGAAATGTTTTTCTAAAATCGCGAGCACGCCGGGTGTGTGTGCGATGTCTCCAATATTCACTGTTTGCCACGAGGAACGCAGCAAGATCCGAGGCGCACGTTTTTCAGAAGCGTGGACGGACGCGGAAATAGATGCGGCGAAGGATGCGAAGATCGTCGTTTCGAGGAAATGGCGGCGTTTCATTGTTGGGCTACGCGACTGACGTTAGATACTGGAAGAAACGATTGTAGCAGTTCAAAACTTCTGCGGGCTAGAGCCTTCTCGGCGATTCTGTTTCCGGTTCGAAGAGTAATTAGCCAACCATCCGCAGGACATCCGAATGCCGTTTCGAAACACGAACCTGTGCTTGAAGTCCCTGAAAATGTTTGCTCAACTACGTTCAGCGATCTTTCCACCGTTTACCGTTCAGTATGAGTTTGGGCAACGTTTTTCTTAAAACGGCCATTTGCTCGGATGTGAGTTTGCTCTCGTCAAGGCTAAGGTACTTGAGTTTGGGGCACGTCACTATACTGGCGATCGATTCATTGCTGAGTCGAAAGGCCGGAAGGAATAAGTGAGTCAGGTGAGGACATAAACGGACCGCCTGCAACCCTGCATCGGTGACACTCGTCTTTTCAAGATTCAATAACGAGATTTGTGAAATGCCGGGTGTTCGCTCGCAAGCCAGTTGAACTAATTCCCGTAAGTCATCATCCGAAAAGCTTGCACGCGAAACATCACATGACACGCCTGTACCCTCCACGGTGCTGATGTAAGCGTTGCCACCATCGATGAGCTCCTCGAGTTTGGTTTTCAAGGCTAGATTAGCTGCATGTCCCCGTTGATTGACACGAATTTCATTTCCGAGGACCGCAAAGATGCAGGCTGCCAGGATCATCAATATCAAGCCGGTGCTGATACTGAGACGAAAACGCCATTCTCCGGTCAGGACTCGTTGACGCTGCAATTCCACCGCGATGGTCAAGAAGACGACTGCTCCACATGACATTAAAAACAACCTTGGTAATTGGAAGCGGACACCTAGTACCAAAGAAAGCAGGAACATTGACAAAGCGTTGACGCCAAAGACGGTCCCAACAAAAGCGGTGATACGTCCCCATCGAACGCACGGCTTGCCGCCTTGATTAATAACCCAAGTTAGGTGTGTCGGATGGTCGCAGTTCCTGTTATTGCTCATGCATTCAAGTTTACCCGAAAAGTAAGAAGGGGACTTGTACGTGTGCCGTAATCGCCCCGTCCACCGGTTGTAACTCATCGAATACGATTACGCGGGATCATCAGCACACGTTGATCACGGCACGGAGTGCCGTGCTACAATGGCGCCACAAATAACGACGAGGTAACCTACACTCTCCAACGCAAGGTGTTGTTTTATGGCATCCGTAATTTCCCAATCGTTACTTCCAGAAGTTCAGCG
>JBBRJI010000320.1:0-6703 GCA_038219625.1 Pirellulales bacterium
TGAAGCGTACGCGAAAGGCACGCCGGTTATCGCTTCCAACTTGGGGGCCATGTGTGACCTCATTGCGGACGATCGAACCGGCTGGCATTTCGAAGCGGGTGACTCGTGCATGTTAGCGAAACTGGTTGATGATGCCTGGGACGATCATGCAAAGCTTGAGAGCATGAGGAACGCGTCCAGAAGAGAATTCCAACTGAACTATAGCTACGAAAGTAACTACCAGCAGTTGATGGCCATCTATCACCAAACTATTGCTAGAGCGAGTCTCGCATGATTAACCGAAAATTTACTTTTGGATAGGATTCTTACCTCGGAGGTCCCGTAGTCGGTCTATGGGTTTAATCTGGGTTTATTCTATAACAAACAACGCTGCAATGACACAATAGGATTTTAATATGCAACTTGCTCGTTATTTGCCAAGATTTAGGAAGGCCTATCAATCATTTGCAGAGTTAGAGGCACGTGAGAATTGGACACGCGCGCAAATTGAGGCTTTTCAACTGGAGCGTTTAAATGACGTGTGGTCACATGCGGTCGCCCACGTACCTTATTTTCGCCGGCTGCAATCAGAAGTTAGCCTGCCGTCCAAGTTCCAGTCCTTGGCCGAGTACCGCGCAGCGGTGCCTGTGCTCGATAAAGACCGGGTGCGGGCAAAGCCTCTTGATTTTCTCTCCGACCGGCCTCAAGCCGGGAGATGGCACCGGACTTCGGGCTCTACCAGCAGTCCGCTACGGGCGTTCCGATCACACCAAGCACACCAGGAAATGCTGCGTACAAACTATCGTTATTATCGCATGTGGGGCCATGATATTTTTGATCGCATGGCCTTTCTCTGGGACTTAAGAGTGACAAAAAAGAATGGCTTTGCGGGGGTTGTTAAGAGGTGCCGTGAATTTTCTGAAGACAAACTTCGCAACCGTATCAGGTTGGCGGCTGACACGCTTGGCAAGGAGTGCCTGGATCGCTATCTATCCAGGATTGCCAAATTCAAGCCGTCAGCGCTTTACGCTTACAGTCGCGCGGCCTTCCTGCTCGCGCTGGAGGCGACTGAACAAGGCTTTGTCTGTCCGTCGTTAAAGGTCATCAACATCACGGCAGAACCGGCCACAGACGCGATGGTCCGCACCATCGAGCAGGCCTTTAAAGTACCCTGTATTGTACAGTATGGTTGTGTTGAGTTTGGATATGTTGCGGGGGAGTGGCCCGACCGCACGCTGCGTGTCCGTGAGGACGTAGCTTATTTGGAAACTGTACCTCGTGATGACGGATTATTCGACATTGTGTTGACGACTCTGAATAACCCCTCATTTCCATTGTTACGTTATAACATCGGTGATCTTACAGACAAACCGCTCAGCTTGCCCGAGCGTGGCTTTGCGATTATGGGCTCCGTTTCAGGACGCTGTGGCGACCTGCTTTATACAAGTACTGGAGAGTGCCTTCACCCGACTGCATTAGACGATGTCTTCGAAGAAACATTTCAGCCCTATGTGAGGCGCTTTCAGATCCGTCAGCGGTTAGATTATTCACTGACAGTGTTTGTGGAATTGAGTGATCCACAGCGCGTACCCGATACCCAAAAAATGGCACAGGCTCTTTCCGCCCGAGCGCGCGGCTTACCGGTCGAAGTGCAGATAGTCCCAACGATCCAGCAGACTGCTGCGGGCAAGCACCGGAATGTCATCTCTGAGATTCAAATGCAAAACTAGTTGTGTCTAGGTCATCCGCTGTAAATCTACGGCGTTTGTTCATGTTTATACTCCTCTCGAATGGTAGCACTGACCCATCCGCAGTGTTGGCGCAAGGATTGTATTGGCTGACTATAATCTGGACTCGCATTATTTCGCGAGCATAAGCCGCACCAAGCGGTCGCGATCAATGGTCAATCTCCAGACGGCAAATCCTACATCATGCTTTCCATTCAAAAACTGTTTTCTTACCGTCGGCAACAACATCGCAATCACGGTCAGCGTGGTAACAATTTAACGCTCTTACGGTCGAGGCAGCGTGTGATGCGCTTCGAGTCCTTAGAAGAGAAAGTCGTACTGGCAACCTTTGCGGTTATCGGCGATTACGGGAGTAGCGGACCGGGCGAACTGGCCGTCGCTAATATGGTGAAGGCTTGGAATCCCCAGTCGATTCTGACGCTGGGCGACAATAACTATGAAGTGGGCGCTGCCGCCACGATCGACGCCAACATCGGTCAGTATTACCACGAGTACATTGGCAACTACCGAGGCAGCTATGGAGCGGGTTCGCCGACCAACCGCTTTTTGCCGGTGTTGGGAAATCACGATTGGGAAACCGCAGGAGCCCAACCCTATTTCGATTATTTCACCTTGCCTGGCAACGAGCGGTATTACGATTTTGTGTTGGATAACGTGCACTTTTTTGCTTTAGACAGTGATCCCAACGAACCCGACGGCATTGCGAGCAACTCCGTTCAAGCGCTATGGCTACGCGACGGTCTGGCCAGGTCGCAAGCGACGTTCAACGTCGTGTACTTCCATCACGCTCCTTATGCTTCCGGCGGGTCGACTTCGATCATGCGTTGGCCTTTCAAGGAATGGGGAGCCGATGCGGTGCTTGCAGGTCATCAGCATCAGTATGAGCGACTTGACGTGGGTGACCTGCCCTACTTCGTCAACGGTTTGGGTGGTGCGGAGATCACGCCGTTTGGCTCGCCCATCGCCGGTAGTCTAGTCCGCTACAACGCCAACTTCGGGGCGATGCGTCTTGTAACCAGTAGCACGACTTTGAGGTTCGAGTTTCTATCGATAGCCGGTGGTGGCACGCTTGTTGACAGCTACATACTGAGCGCCAATGGTGTCGCTAACGATAACTTCGTCGATGCCACGCTCATTAGCGGTAGCGAAGTGACTGCCTCGGGAAAGAACCTCGGAGCCACGTTTGAGATCGCCGAGCCTTACAATATCGGCTCCACCGGCGGGAAATCCGTGTGGTGGAGTTGGACTGCACCATCGACGGGCAACGCGACTCTCGCAACGGCCGGCAGCGACTTCGATACAACCTTAGGTGTCTACACAGGAACGGCAGTCAACAGTTTGACTAAAGTTGCTACCAACGACGATGCGAGCGGCTCACTGCTGACAAGCCAGCTATCATTTCCTGCCACCAAGGGACAGACCTATCGCTTTTCGGTTGACGGTTATGGAGGTGCTTCTGGAAGAATCAATTTGCAGTTGCAAGTGACTCCAGCGCCAGTAGGGTCGGGCAGCGACGCTTTCGGTTCCCGAACATTGCTGGTCGGGGCCAACATATCAGCGTCGGGCAGCAACATAGGTGCCACGAAGGAACCGGGCGAACCGGCCAACGCGGGAACGTTAGGTGGAAAATCGGTCTGGTGGAGTTGGACCGCGCTAGCCAATGGCGCTGTCGCAGTAAGCACCGCAGGCAGCTCCTTCGACACGACTTTGGGCATCTATACCGGCTCCCGCGTCAACGCCCTGTCTGCCGTGGCTTCCAGCGATGATGAGACCAGCTCTGTTCTGACTAGCCGCGGGGTCTTCATGGCGATCGCCGGCCAGACTTACCAGATCTCTGTCGACGGATACAAGGGTGCGTCGGGTCAGATACGCCTAACGATTTTGGCGAACAACGACTTCGCTAACCGGCTCGCAGTGACGGGGACGGTCATTACCGTTACAGGTTCCAATGTTGGCGCCACGCTCGAAACAGGGGAACCGAAAAATGCCGGAGTGACCGGAGGCAAATCGGTATGGTGGTCCTGGACGTCACCAGTAACTGGGGTGGTCAGTATGACTACGGCAGGTAGTACCTTCGACACAACACTGGGTGTCTATAGCGGCTCCAGTCTGACTGCCTTGACAGTTATCGCCGCCAACGATGATGAGGCGAGTTCCATCTTGACTAGCCGATTATCGTTCGCGGTTATCGCCGGTCAGATCTATCAAATATCTGTAGACGGATACCGAGGGTCGTCGGGCCAAATTCGCCTGGCGATCGCGGCGAATGCAAGCATCGCCACCGGGACTATGCGTACTGGGGCTTTCCTTACCGCTACAAATGTCGATGCAGAGGCTAACACCCGAACGGCGGGGTCGAAAACCAAGACTGCGAAAAGGGAAAAAACGTCGGATCGGCCTAGTTCACCGGGGCAATTAAGTAGGTCTCTGGAGCCGCAGGACCACAGGATTGTTGATTCCATATGGGGTGCCTATATTGGTTCAGGCCTCGATGCTTTGACCGACTCAGTTTTAAGCAGTTCTGAGTCCGATTCAACCGTCAGCAAGATCACCTCGCGTTCGACCACTCCTGCCATTCGCTCCGCATCCAAACTGCGCTCCGGGTCGCGCTAAGGCGCCCGCGGTCATCATCCGCTAATTGCTGCGTTACGTAATTTTTGCATCTTACGATAAGCTTTCGATCGCCTACTTCGTTCTATATGACTTTCGAAACGCTAACGCGTTCCGCTACCAACCTTACGATAAGTAATCGATCGCCTACTTGGTTCTACCGCGTCGCATGGCGATCAAACCAAGAACGATTAGTATGCCGCCGGCGATTTGAGCGATGGCAGGCTGTTCATGCAAGAAAAGCCAGCCGCCGATGACGGCGACTAGCGTTACGACGTTCTGATAAACTGCGGCGTGCGAACCGCCGAGAATGCGAACGCCGACATGCCAAGACGCGTAAGCCAAGCCCGTTGAAAACACACCTGAGTAAATTATTTCCAGCGCAGTGACTCGCTGAGTTGCTAGAGCCCAATTTTTTGAAATTTGCGGTGCGATAATGATCAAGTGCATCGGCGTGGTGATCAGCGCACTCCAGAAAGCAAGCTGCAACGGACTGATGGCACGAAGTAAGGGTCGGCTGAGCACGGTGCCGGCTGCCCAGGCTAGCGACCCGCTCAAGATCAGTAAATTACCGACGAAATACTCCGAAGAGAGACTGACTTTACCACTGCTCTGCGTTGTCACTACCACAGTTCCAACGAACGTAATGAACAAACCAAACCAAGTGATTCCAGGTAGTCGCTCTTTGACGAAGAAAAATGAAAGGAGTGCGGTCCACATGGGCATGGCCGACATGATCAAGGCGGTGTTACCAGCCGTGGTCATCGAAATGCCGCGAACGAAGAACAAGAGATAGAAAAACCCCGTCAGCATCGCAAACACGAAGACTTTGAACTTCGAGAAAGGCTTTTTGGGAACGGGGCGCAATCGCGATTCGATCCAGGTCAGCAAGCCGAGCGTAGCAGTTGCAAACACCAATCGCAGCGCATTGAAGACCCACGGATTCATCTCGGAAATGCCGTGCTTGAAGACCAGGATATTGACGCCCCACATGCAAGCGGTCGCCATCAAGCATGCGTCGGCAATCAAGCGGCTTCGGGCAGTAGGTTGTTGTAGCTCGCTCAGAATTCGGCTCCGCAAAGCATTTCATCGCCAAACGTTTCATCGCCAGCGAAACGTCGCTGCGAAGCCGCTATTATCCAACCCAGCTTCTATTTGCCTATCCTAGCGAATGCCAAAGCCACGTGCCGTTTACTTTCGCTCGCGAAAACCACCTGGAGGAACAGAACCGCTCCCCAGCGCTTTGGCAATCGAAGTCAGGTTGTGGTCCATCATGCCGAGGTAAGTTCCCTCGTGCGTACCCGCTTCGCCCATCGCGTCTGAATAGAGTTCCGCAGCAATCGTCACTTTGTGATCGCGACTTGCTGCACCGAGCAATAAAGCTTCGATGCTCTCGCGTGGAACGCTGCTCTCGACGAACACGGCTTTGACTTTCCGCGCGACCAGCATGTCAACCAAGTCATTGACACGCTGCAAACCGGCTTCCGATTCGGTGCTGATCCCTTGGATGGCTTGGACTTCAATTTTGTAAGCTTTGCCGAAGTAACGAAACGCATCATGCGATGTCACGAGCACTCGTTGGTCCTCTGGAATCGCACCGATATGCTGGACGCCGAATCGGTGCAGCGCGTCGAGCTTCGAGCGCAGCGCGGTGGTTCGTTCACGGTATTGGTCGGCATGCACAGGGTCATACTGGCTCAGTTCATCGCCGATCACTTGGGCAACTTCGCTCCACAAACTGACATCCATCCAAACGTGCGGGTCTGGGTGTTCATGAGCCGCTGCTGAATGCCCTAATCGTTCTGCGCTCAGATGCTCCGCGACCGCGATGCTTCGTTTTTTCTCGGATAGTGTATGGAGCGTTTCAGCCATTTTGCCTTCCAGCATCAATCCATTGAAGAACACAATGTCGGCTTTCATCAAAGAGCTGACATCGTCGCGAGTCGGTTTGTACAAATGCGGATCGACTCCGGAGCCTAGCAACTGCTTCACTGCAACCTGCTCGCCCCCGATCTCACGCACAAGATCGGCCACCATGCCGACCGTCACCGTGGCTTGGATGGGATACGTCCCTTTGAATTCGGCCTTTGCCGCCGTCGCGTCCTGTTCAGCATTTGGGTTGCTGCAGCCGCTGGTGATGAGAGTCACCAGAGCGAAGACAACGGAGACAAAGCCGCGCATGGTTGAATCTACTTTCTCGGGGGAAGCGTTACTCGTGGAGCATTAAACGACTACTCAAATGAAACTGGGATCAAGCATTCAGCCGCTGCAGGTGTTCGCGAGCGACGCATTCAAACTGATCATCGTCGAGTTGTTCGAGTGGAGAGTAATTCGGATGCCGCGAAACTTTGTATGGATCGTTGCGT
>JBBRJI010000321.1:0-6676 GCA_038219625.1 Pirellulales bacterium
CAGATGCAGTATTGTGGCGTGGAGGTCTGAAACGTGACAGCGCTCTTCCACTGCGTTGAAACCGACTTCGTCGGTCGAGCCGATTGCCTGGCCCCCTTTCACTCCACCACCTGCCAGCCACATCGTAAAGCCGCCAGGATTGTGATCCCGTCCGGTTCCGTTTTGCTGAGCATAAGGAGCCCTGCCAAATTCCCCGCCCCACCAAACCAACGTGTCTTCGAGAAGCCCACGTCGTGCTAGATCGGTTAGCAATCCGGCGATGGGTTGGTCAACAGCCCGCGCATGCTCGGCGTGCTTGGGCAAATTGGAATGCTGGTCCCAAGCCGGATTGGCTGAGTTGTCGCCGTAGTTGACTTGTACAAATCGAACCCCCGATTCGCAGAGCCGTCTAGCCAGCAAGCATTTGCGCCCATACGACTTGGTCTCCTTCTGGTCCAAACCGTAAAGCCGAATCGTCTCTTGGCTTTCGGTCGAAAAGTCCAATAGCTCAGGTGCAGTGCTCTGCATCTTCCAAGCCATTTCGTAAGACTGAATCGCAGCGTCCAATTCACTTTCTCCACTGGCGCGTTGTTCCAGTTGAATCTGATTCAACGCTTGAATCTGGTCGAGCTTGGATCGATTCAAACTCCCCGCCAAAGGATTCAAGAAGTCGATTTCTAGTCCGTCGTGGCCGGCTTTTCCGATCGGTGTTCCCTGGAATTTCGCTGGCAAAAATGCGCATCCGTAATTGCGAGGACCGCCGTTTCCAATCGAAGGCGATATAGAAACGAAGCCAGGTAGGCTTTCGTTTTCGGACCCCAGCCCATACTGGATCCACGAGCCCATGGATGGACGGATAAAGTTCTGCGAACCGGTATGCAAAAACAACGTGGCTGGTCCGTGGGCAACTCCCTCGGTATGCATGCTGTGAATCATCGCCATCCTGTCCACATGCTCTGCCGTCAATGGGAACAGTTCCGATACCCAACGACCGGTTTGCCCATACTGTTTGAAGGACCAGGGAGACTTCATGACACGCTGTTGACTTCCAAGCGTCCCCTTGTTCGCGAACTCCCTTGCGTCGTCAAACCCGACCATCTCGCCATCGCGGCGATCAAGCAACGGTTTGTAGTCGAACGAGTCAACCTGGCTGACCCCACCCTGCATAAAAAGGAAAATAACCCGCTTGGCCCTTGCAGGGTGATGCAGGCCACTCGAACTGTCACTTTCGCCAGCGTTCACTCCCGAACCACGGTTCCAATGAGAAAACAATGAGGCCGCAGCAACGGAACCAAAGCCACAAGCCGAGGAATGAAGAAAGGAACGTCGGTGTAACATAATGTTCGTAATCCTATTCGACGTACCGGAAATCGATCGAGGCTACTAAGTTGTGGACCAGCGAACTCCACAAATCTTCCTCCGCCAGTTGGCTTTCCTGAGCCTGCCGAATGCACCCTTCCGCCCATTTGCGCTCACGGTCCGACGGAAGTCTGCTTAAGGTCGACAAAAAACAGGTGTTCAACTTTTGCTCGTCCGAAAGACCAGTCATCTTGACAAGTCGATTGCCAAAACGTTTCGAACGCTCGGCGATCCACTCACTATTGAGCAAAGCCAACGCTTGGGGGGCAATCGTACTACGATTGCGTTTGCTGATCGGGAAGCTGGGGTTGGCGCCATCAAATTCTGCCACCAAGTCCGGCATGGAATTGCGAAACCAAGGGCCATAAACCGAGCGATACCTTACCGAATGCTTGAATGCGTAGTCTTCCTTTAGCTTGGACGGTATTGTCGATTCGACTTGAACCGCTAAGTCCAGCTCGCCACTCAACCCAAGAAGCGTGTCACGCATCGTTTCGGCATCGAGCCGTCGAATACCGCTGCGAGCAAACAAGCGGTTGTCTGGATCAATCTCGATGGCTGCTTTGGAGCTTTTGCTCGACCGCTTGTATGCATCGGACAGCACGATTTCTCTCACGAGCCACTTCGTTGACCATCCCTTTGCAATGAACTCAAGCGTCAGCCAATCGAGCAATTCGAGATTGCTCGGCGGCTCTCCTGTGGTGCCGAAATTGTCGATGGTGCGAACAATCCCATCGCCCATCAGCCAACTCCAAACGCGATTGACGTAGACTCGCGCCGTCAATGGGTTCTGGTCGCTTGCAAGCCAATTGGCTAGCTCCAGACGACCATTCGACGCGGCCTCGACTCGGACGGCATCCGCCATCGCAGGGATACAATTCAAAAATCCACGAGGAACAATTGCTCCTTGCTGATGAACGCTGCCACGAATGTGTATGGCTAAGTCAGACGGTTTCTCCGAGGCTCGCAACGAGATGACCATGGGTCGTGAATCCAGCTCCGATTGGAGCGATTTTAAGTCCGCCTCAATCGATGCAACCTCTTTTCGGAGCGAGTCCTGCGACTCCTTGGTGATCTGTCCAATATCCGAACTGGGCCTGGCCAGTTGAGGTTGCCTGGCCTGTTGAGGTTGCTTGACCTGAACAAGAGCAACGGCAGGATTCTGTAGCTCTGGCAAAAACTGCACCGCATCCGCAACCACGTGGCCATTCGATTCCTCGTTGCTAACGATCACAAACGCTTGACCACCTTGCTCAAATCGATAGGTACCCAGTGTTCGCCACAAGCCGTCTTCAGAAGGCTTGTCTACCTGATTCACGCGAACGACGTCTTCTCCATCGGCACTGAAAATCCGAACCACGGCTGCTTTTGCACGACCCAGTCCATGAGTATAGGAGAGTCGTACTCGGTAGGTTCCCGGCTTGAGTTCGCTCGGCTCAAATGTTACCGACTTCTCCCCTTTGCCTTGATTCTTGTCGTGCAAGTAGCCGTCGCCCACGTATGCTTTGACTGACGTCGATGCTTCCCAATTCCCAATCTTCTTCGCATTGGAATCGTCGACAACCACTCCTTCAAGATCCTCGACTCGGACGATTAACGATGACTCGGACGACGATTGGATCTTCTTTTTGAGTTCGTCTAAGCGTTTTTTTGAAACGGAATGTCGAGAGACCGTTTTCTTGTATTTGGATTCGGTCTCAATATCCAATGGGAGTGGAACGCTTATCCATTTCGAAACGTTGGAATGTTCCATGGCCACCGACGATTTTAGGATGCCTGCCAGGGCGTAGTAATCGGTCGTCGGGATCGGGTCGAACTTGTGATCATGGCAACGCGCACAGCCTATTGTCTGTGCCAAAAAAACCTTTCCGATCATTTCGAGCTGTTCGTCCACGTAATCCATCTCCAGTTGCTTCTTGTCTTGCTCCTCGAGATTGGTGTCGCCAAGAGCCAGGGCCGTTGTGGCGACCAATTGGGACTGACGCACTTCGATGCATTCAGCGTGCATCAGATCACCCGCAATCTGCTCCCGAATGAACTCAGAAACTGCCTTGTCTTGATTGAAGGAGTTAATGAGGTAGTTGCGATAACGCCACGCTTCTGGCAACACAAATCCGCGAAGGGTAATCGACTCCGCGAATCGAACCGCATCCATCCAATGCCTAGCAAAGCGTTCACCAAATCGAGGCGATGCCAGCAAGGCATCCACCAATTCTTGGTACCCGAGTTCGTCGAAGTCGGCGTGCTCAGGACGATTTAATTCCAGCGGATCAACGCTTGAACGCATTCCATGCAGATCGACAAATAAGCGTTGTTTTAGAATCGTTTGAGATGCTCTTTCAGTGCGTTCGATTTCAGCTCCGACTTGGCCTTTCGACAGAAAAGCATCGATCGCGTTTCGAACAGGAATGTCCGAAATTGGGATTTGCGAACGCACAGGAGCACGATAAGCCCAATGTTGCTGCGCATCGACGACGGCCAAGGCATGGTTCTTTTTGATGGTCCTTACTTCATTCGACTCTCGCGGATCGAATGCACCTTGGCTCAGCCAAGTTCGGAAGATTTCTTTTTCACGGTCCGTCAGCTTGGTTTCCGGGGGCATCTGAAGCTTGGGATTGCGGTAGTCTATGGCAAGCCACAACAGGCTTTGTTGCCAGTCGGAAAGATCGATCGCTGGCCCTGAATCTCCTCCGATTAACCAACCCGATTTGGAGTCGAGAGAAAGTCCGCCATTCGTTTCCGAATCGGACGAATGGCACTCGAGACACCGAGCAACGAAAAGTGGCCGTACACTCTTTTCAAAAAAATCACGTTGCTCGTCGAGATTGGTTTGACCATCCGATTGGGTCCCGATCATCGCCAATGTTACGAAAGCAAATAGTTTGACAACCATCGAACGCGTCAGACGACTCATGCAAATCTCGACTTTCCGTTACTTGAACTCGCGTTCAAGCAGTTTTTCGATCGCAGCAAGTCTCTCGGCTGGTGCCCCCGTAGCAATGACTCTGCCCGGCTCGCCTGCGATTTGTTCAAAGGCGTCGGCTTTTCGTATCTCATCAATAAAGCCTTTGTAGTAGTACAAATTCACTTCACTCAAGCGATCCAAAACGGAGACTTCGGTATCCGTTACCAAGGTCGGAATACGTTTGGTTGCAATAATCTCTGGGGTTAATGCAGCAGGAAAGGATTGCAACGCCAACCCTTCTTCCGTTCCCTTGATGATTTTCTCGATCGCTTCTTCGAGACCATCCGGTTCGCCCTTGTCTTTGCTTCGTGCGAACTGAATATTGTTGAATGATTTTGAAACATAAATTCTCTTCACATCTTTTGGAACCGAGTTAGGCTGCACAACACGAACGAGTGTGTCGTTGGTCACTTTTTGAATAACTCGATTTACGCCGATGGTCACTTCAAAAAGCATCAAACCATCGTAGCCTTCTTGCCAAGCTTTTTTCATGAGCTTGGACGCTTCATCAACACCGATAAAAGTCAGGCATGGGGCGAGCGGGCTCGAACCCGGTGGTAGTTTGGGATCGCTGCTTAGTAGGGGTGCATTTCCGCGCATACCGGGACCGCCCATACCGGGACCACCCATCATCCCTGAATCAGGCGTACCAGGGCCAGGAGTACCAGGCCCAAAAGCACCAGGGCTAGGCGTACCGGGGCCAGGAGTACCAGGCCCAAAAGCACTAGGGCCAGGGTAACCTGGACCTGCCAAACCTGGGCCTGGCATTGGTTCGCTGCCAGGACCGGCCAAACCGGGACCGCCGAGGCCAGACATTCCTTTACCTTGGAACTGGAGAGGTGACCCAGGACCACCTACCCCTTGTGGACCACCCGCGGGATAGCCCGCTGGTGGTCCAGACGACGGCCCGCCAGATGGATAACCTGCGGGGGGACCGCTAGATGGATAACCAGCAGGTGGACCAGATTCTGCTCCGCCAGAAGGATAACCAGACGGCTGCCCGCTAGCTGGATAACCTGCGGGGGGACCAGACTGTTGCCCGCCAGATGGATAACCGGCGGGAGGACCACTCGAGGGATAGCCTGCAGGTGGTCCAGATTGAGCACCTCCATTTGGATAACCGTCGGGTTGCCCCGACTCGCCCATTGGATAACCCGCAGGTTGACCGTTCTGAGCGCCACCAAATGGATAACCAGTCGGCTGGCCTCCATTGCCCGATGGATAGCCGGGCTGTCCTGCACCATCAACTGCACCGAACTGATTTGAGAAACCACCTGGATTGCCAGCCCCTCCGTCGAAGCCGCCAAGATTAGTGCCGCCAAATGCACCAGCCATGGAACCAAAACCATTTCCTCGGTTTGTGTGCAACGCGTACTCACTAAATGCAGGCGACCATGTTCCGCTCTCGTGTTTTTCTTTGAACGCAGCGACGAGTTGAGTACCAAACAAACCTGTCGTTTCTGCAAGTGTTTTTGTCTTCTCTGCGTTAGCCGCAGGACCACCCATTCCTGCCATGGCGGTCATCCCCATCTCTCCGCCTGACGCATTGTTCTGCGATTGTGCGCCAATCGGAGATAAATCCGTTACGTTTTTAGGGTTCTTCAACGCAACACCCACTGCGATATTCAGTCCCAATTGAGGTCGTTTTTTGTGGCTCGCCCAACGGTAATGTTTGAGGGTGTCGGCGGCTTCTTCATCGGACACATGCAATGCATGGGCTTGCAGATATGCATATGCGCGTTTTGGGTTCCCAGATTGGAATGCATTTACCGCTTGATCTTTTAGAGTTGGTGGAGGTGCAATCTTGGGAATTGCTCTGGGTCGATTGAAATTGCCAAATCCAGCCTGTGGCTGATTGTTCCCCGAATTATTTGCAAAGTTATTGCGTCCGTTGGTGGATAAATCTGGTCCGCCAGGACTCATGCCTCCTCCTTCGTAACCCGGTGGCGTGTAGCCCATATTGCCGGACGATCCGTCTCCGCTCCCCGGATTTTGATCGGATTGCATTCCGCCGCCTGGTCCGGAAGGCATGGTCATGGTCGTGGATTCGCCAGGTCCGCTCGCACCCGACGCTCCACCGTCGTTACCGCTTGAGCCCGATTGAGATGCGGGAGTCGGGGTCGGGGCAGGATTCGACGCAACTGGCTTTTTCCCTCCGCACCCTTGAGAAAGAAAAAGGACCGCAGTGAACCCGAAGAGAGTAAAAGCCTTGACCATCATCCTAGTCTCCGTAAATAATCCCGCCCGCAAAGCAACAAACAAGGTGAAATAAGACCACTTCGCGAGAAACGGGCGTAACCCACATTATTGGTTACGAATTCCGAAATGTCTACAAGTCGTCCCTGTTTCGATGAGCGGAAACAGCCAACATCT
>JBBRJI010000322.1:0-6669 GCA_038219625.1 Pirellulales bacterium
GGAAGTCAATCTCGCCGCCGTGCTCCGTCGCCGCTTGATTGATGCCCAACGCGGTGCCGGCGATGGCCTACCGCTTTGGGGGGCTTACGGGGCTGGCTTCAGCGATCTGCTTGCCTTTTGGAATCGTGAATTGGATGAAGAACGACTTTCCGACCTGATCAACGGACTGGCACTTGTTGACGCCGGGAAATGGAGTGAGACCGGCATCAGCAATCGCCAGCTACGCGACGAGCCGACGCCGGACTTACAGACGGGAGCGGTCTGGTTCGACACCGACGACGAAGCACGCACTACGCTGGCTCCAGTGGATTGGCACGGACGTCAGTTGCTGTCCAAGGACGACCTACGTGCGGCGTTTGAACTTCCGAGGGTCTATCACTTACTGAAATTATGCTTCGTCGGTGGGCGGCTGCCGCACCGACCTGCCGAAGGACAGACGGTTTCTCGAAATGGTGACGAGCTGTTCCCGCCGACATGTTTGGACGTCTTGACGTTGTTGCAGGCAGGCCGAATGGGCGATGCGGTTCAACTTGCTGCTTGTCGTCTTAGGGCGAAGGGCTATCCGACCATTGTTCGTGACAACGATTTGACCAACCTAACTATGTCCGCCGATCTGTGCCGCCGTTTGGTTGGCATGTTACTGATTCCCATTCGCCAGCCGGGCGTCTGCGCCGCGCTAGCGGTCAAACCCGAAGCAACCCACTGATTGGAGAACAATTTATGCCTCTCGATCTTTCACCGCTTGATACCGCATCTCGACTACTTGTGGAGGCGGAACTCAAAGTTTCTACGGGCGGCGGCGGCCGGTTTCAGCCGACGGGTTTCCCTGATCTCGGCCCAGCGTTATATCGCGGTGCGGACGGTGCGAATTGGTTGCTTGTCGAATCACCGCAGTCGATGGCGAATCGATTGGAACGCGTTTGCTGGGTCGACGGAGATGGCGAGAAGGATCGTGTCGGTAGCTACAACGACGCCTGCAAAGGCATTCCATTCGTGCTGTCAACGGATTCCGACAACCGGCCACTGACGGCAAGCACTCTGGAGGCACACCGGCTCTCCTCTCCATACATCTGGGACACCCAACCATTTTCTGATCCTAAAGAACCAAGCAAGAAGGTGGGGTTAGCCGATTATCTGAAGAGGCTTTTTAGCC
Source organism: Pirellulales bacterium (assembly GCA_038219625.1). Taxonomy (GTDB): domain Bacteria; phylum Planctomycetota; class Planctomycetia; order Pirellulales; family Pirellulaceae; genus JBKCUI01. The sequence goes on from JBBRJI010000322.1 coordinate 1,154, forward strand.
TGGCTGATAATCGACTCGTTCCTTGGAAAAAGGTCGCAGAGGGACTGCTAGAGGTTGACCCGGGTTGTTTGATGCACGGCGTGTGGTTCAACGAGGCAGCGTTTGCAGGAGGCAAAGTTCGAATCACTCGCACACTCTCCGCCTACGTTGAGGCCCGTGATCCCTCCACGGCGAACTTCGGATTTCAGAAGCGCGATGGCATTTCTGACCGTACGGACAAGGAAGCAGGGCAGTCGGCAGCAGAAGGTTTTGGCTCCGTGATCGGTCCGAAACAACACTTCACATCATCCGAGGTGAAAGCCTATTTCCAAATCGACTTGGAGCGGCTCCGCTCTTACGGTCTCCCTCAAAAAACAGTGCGAGCACTTGCTGCTTGGGCAATCTATAAGATTCGGCGCGTATTGGTCTCTAGCCGGGACGGTGTCGCAGATTTGCGGACTGAATGCAAGTTCGAGGTTGCGGAGCGAAGGAAAGATTCCGAGAACCACAGTGATAAGCCTCTGATGGAAGCGGCCATCGACTGCTGGGCCGTTGATCAGGAAAGTGGAAAGAAAAAATCGTTTCCGCTTCCCGAACTGAACGACGATCTCAAGAACGAATTTAAATTACTAAAGGCGTTTAAGCCAGACGACCAGCCGGCCGGCCCTCTTAGCGTTCGTTGGGGTCCGAACGTCGAAGGCAAAGCAGAAATCCCGGAGGGCTTGGCGGTTGATGCTTTCAAACGACTTGGTCTCGAAGCAAAGGTCAAGATCGAGTCATCCAAGCCGAAGAAGGGAAAGAAGCAAGAATCAAAGCAGGAAAAGAAGTTTCTTATCATCTTTGGCGAATGGTCGGACAGTGACAAGAAGAATTTACGCGACCAAAATCCAGATGACCCCGCGAAAGGGACTGTGGAAAAGGCAATCAAAGACTTTGAAAAAAGCTGGGAGGCCAAGGCACAAAGTCGAAAAGTCGAGAAACCCGATACCGACGAAGAGGAAAATGCCGGAGGCGATGAATGAGTCTCACGATTTCCATTCGGTTCCTCACCGGGCGGGCACATTTGCACCCGTGGCAAACGCATCATAGCGAAGGGCGGGTCGAGTGGCCGCCGTCGCCCTGGCGGTTGCTCCGAGCACTAGTCGCTGTCGCGGGACGTGGTTTGACCTCGCTGCCGTATCCGGATGACGTGCCCGCGCCAAAGCCAGACTTGAAGATTGCTGTAGTGGGTGTAGCAACTTTGAAGAAGCGTGGTGTACCCAAAGAGGCTCAAGGAAAACTGTCATTATCAAAAGCTGGTGTGCTCACGCTGAAAGCGCCAATGATTGACACAGAGTTTGATTTATGGAAAGCGGCAAACATCGAAGATTCGTTTGCAATGGCGCTGGACCAATTGCGATTTCTCGCGTCCGCACCAGAGCCAGCAGCAATGGCCGATACCGAGTCGGACGCAATTCCACTCTCACGACTTGCTCAACTTCTGCAAACCTTGACTGCGACCGCGACGATCTGGCTGCCGAAGACCGCTGGCGGACACACGCGACAGTACTTCCCGATCCATTCCGGTGGAATGGTCAAAAACTCCGGGTCGGCAGTATTCGACACCTTCGCCACGGTGCGAAAAGATCAACCCCTGCTATTTAATTGGACTGACATACAACTCGATGAGCAGAGGTTGAACGATTTGAAGTTGCTGCTTGGGGGGATCACCTACTTTGGCCGAGCAGAGTCCTGGTGCCAGGCGGAAGTTCACACTTGTGCGATGGAGAAAATTACCGGCGAGGGTATGTGTGAAATCCTCCCCGAGAAAACCCATTGGGAGTGCGTTTGTATCGAGGGCAAGGAACATTGCAAGCCGGATGGTCAGGAATATCGCGATTACTTACTCGAACGGCGATTAGCACCAGTCAGCGAAATGAGCGCTGAAGTCATCGATTTATTGCCTCGCACGAATACGTCGAACGGCAAAAAACGCACCACTGCTGAGGCAAATGCACTAAAAGATATCCTTCAAGCAGAGCCGCCAGAAAAACTACTTCTGCGTTGCTTGCTGCGCGAGTCCGGCCAAGACATCAAGGATGGTTTGGAGCGACCGATTGGAACACGTTGGGTTCACTACGCTGTGCCGCGTGGAATATATAATATTTCCCGCCCGAAAGTTCAGCTCCGCTCAAGGACTGCCGAACCCGTTGACTTCGTGCGCTATGCGCTGAATACGGCCACGGTGAATCGTCCTGTATTGCCTGCAATCACCGATTCGTTGCTGGTTGCGGATAGGTTTCGCAGCGCAGTGATGGCGTTGTGCCGAGAGCCGAGTCGAGCACTCAGCGGCCATGAAACTGATGGTTCGCCCTCTAAAGATCACCAGCATGCCTTCTGGTGGCCGCTTGATGAGGACAACGACGGATTCATCGACCATGTTTCCGTCTGGGCACCCAGCGGATTTGAACAACGTGAGATCGATGCCTTGCGACGGCTCACGCGACTTCGGCAGCGAGGCGGCCGCCCCGACCTGTTAGTCACCCCAGTCATAGTTGGCCAAGTGGCGGCATACGATTCGTGGAGCATTGGGCAGAAGAGCGAAGCGAACGTTTTTGTTTCCGCCACGCCGTACTTCTGTCCAATTCACCTCTCGCACGGTCGCGGAAAATCAGGTCGCATACGGTCGTTAAAACGTGAAGTCATCAAAAGTTTGCAGCTTCAAGGAGTAATTGAGTCGGAAGATGAGGTGCTCGATGTCGAAGAGATCGTTTTCGATTACGCGCCCGATGAACTTGCATCTGTAATTCAAGCCATTGCTTCGCATGCGATTGCGGAACCGACATCGCCGCGACAGTTCTTCCCAGTTACGGACGCTCCCGAAGAATATCCATCCCTCCCAAAACGTATGGTGACATCTGACGTTCGATATGAAGGTGCAAGCCTTAAAGCCGCCGACGAAGGATACTGTTTTGGGGCCACGCTGGGGCTTCGAGTCGATCAAGGGATGCGATTCATCCGTGCACTTAGCTTCTGTCGTCGCCGAAGGCAGCATGAGCTTCGCGGGCGTGCTCGAATGCTGCAGATCACGTTCTGCCAACCAAAACCGCCGCGCTCTTTTGCGATTGGCAGCCAATGCCACTTCGGACTGGGGCTATTCTGTCCAATTTCACAGTAGCCCAGCACTCGAGCCGTCCGACGCGCGACGCCCGACGGCTCAATGCATGAGTCAACTGGGATTCGAATATTGGGCTCCAACTCCTTCATCGCGAAACTCCTTGCAATTCGGTAAAAACTTGACAGTGACGTGGTCGCGCTGGAAAATGAGCGAATGGAAATACTTGGACGAGTACAACACGGTGTGATCGTAATTGACGGCGCGACAACTCTTCCTGAGGGGACTGTCGTGACGGTGAAGCCGCTTGCAAATCCGGTAGTACACGTAACAAAGAACCAAAAACGTGTGACTTTCCCTTTGTTTTCATCGAACGCTCCAGGGACCTTGGAATTGACGAACGAACGCATCGGTGAAATACTCGACGAGGAAGACGCCGAGGGAGTAAAACGTAGCTGGAATGAACCTTCCTGACGTGTTTTTACAGTGTTTAGTGGCACGACTTGCCGCTGTGCAATTTCTATGATGGACAAGTCTTTGAAGTATCTCGCGACTATTGTTGAACGATAAGGCTCAGCTAATTTTGCTACTGTCTCTTTGACACTGCTTGACCGTTCGAATTCGAGTAAGGACTCCATTGGTTCAGCGGTTGGAGCGATCGGTCCTGAGCAGTTTGATTCTCGCCAAACGAAATCGCGGACTTTTTAATGCCGAAATAAATCAATTGCCATTCTTCGCGAAACAAGACGGAAGTTCAGCAGTTCAGAGAACGGCAGACAACGCTGCCCCCCTTTTCCGCATTCAACCGAATGCGGCCTCAGTAAAGACGAGTGGACAAATGCAGCAACCCGAACGTAAAACATATCGATCGATGACATCGGAGGAACGCGCTCGCTTTGAAAAAACGGTCGCAGAAGAAACTGCGGCGAAGGACGCTAACATGGCGGCGGCGAGGAGGCTGGTGCCGAAGGTGAGAGAACGCTGCGATGAAGGAGTGGTGATTGTCGCACATCTAAAGGCGGCTCGGGAGGCGGCGGGGGTTTCACTAAGCGAACTGGAGGCGCGGACGGGCATCTTGAAGTCGGCGCTGTCGCGTTTGGAAAATAGCAAGGCTCCAAATCCAACGTTGAGCTACTTGCAGCGCTACGCTGAAGCGATCGGTTGTCGGCTGATGTTGGCTGTGGAGCCGAAGTGATAGGGTGTAAACGGCGTTCTGCGATTTGCTGATTCACATAGCCGGGAGGGTACGGCATTTGGCGATCAAGCGGATGAAAGCCAGTCCACCCACCGAGATGCGCGGCTATTGGTGCAAGCCATTCGGTCCTTCGAGTGAATTTCCATTCAATTACCGTACGGCTCGCGGCGTTATGCTAGAAAGTAGACGCTGGGATGCCGTTTAACTCGAATAGGAATGCATAGCAATGCCACTGCAGTATCGAAACCGGAAGGACGATTTGTATACCGTTTTTCAAGGCACCACGAAGACGGGAAAGCCGCGATACTATGTTTCGAAGAGCGATTACAGCGATGCGGGAGATCCGGTTGAGGAACTGCCGGATGATTTTGAAGTCTTTGAAAGCCCGGCGAATGGAAGTGTTTCAGTAAGACGGCGGAAGCCAACACGCATACTTGCGACCGAACGCGAATTGATTGCTCAACTGGTTCTCAAGTTGACGGACTACTCTGTCGAACACACGATCATCGACGGCGACAATATCGTTGTTTACACGCCTGATAGAGCTCCGATTGCTGCGATGGAGTCGATAGCAAAAGTTTTTGGATTGTCCAAAAACCTATTCGACTTTTCACCAGCAAACACTCAGTTTTCAGCCGTTTTGAAGTTCACTCTCTTACCGAACGGCCAGGGTTCGAAGGCTGGCCAGCGAGTATTTTTGACCCAGCGATTTTGCTTTCGAGGATCCGTCGATGATTGGATGGAGATCGGCAAACCAGGTACGCTCGAGCGGCTGGCAAAGCAGTTTATCCCGACTTTGGGAACGGATGATTTTTACGAACTGTTTTGAGTATCCGCAGGTGAACTGTTACTCGTCGTTGTCAGTTTCCCCACCATCCAAAACAACGCGCAAGCGGCGCAGGGCACGAAGGTAGCGCATGCTGGCGGCGGGCTCGGTGAGTCCCAGGGTGACGGCGATTTCCTGGTTGCTCAGTTGCTCGTAATGTCGCATCAAAATGATGTCGCGATCCTTGTCGTCCAACTGTTCGATTGCGCCTTGAACGTGTACGGCGAGCTCGCGTTGGGTGGCAGCCGCTGCGGGAGTCAACTCGTGATCGCACAACTGCCCCGCCAAATCCATCGTCGACTGGTCGACTGCTCCGGCGGCGACTAAGGGTTGTTCGCGATCGACGCTGCGTTTGGCTGAAACCCGGTGGCGACGATGAGCGTCGATGATGCGGTCTTTGGCGATTTGGCGGATCCAAAGAT
>JBBRJI010000323.1:0-6649 GCA_038219625.1 Pirellulales bacterium
TATCCGCCGTTTCTGAAGAAGCATTTATTGTATTTTAGCCAAGCGATTATTTGGGACAAAATGCATCCTGTGTTGACGCGCAAGGACTACATGGGCGCGCACGAATGGGCGTTTTATGGATGGAAAGAAGGTGCAGGTCACAAGTACTATGGCCCCAACAACATGACCGACCTATGGCACGTCAAAAAGATCCCACCGCAACAGCTAGAGCATCTAACTGGCAAGCCTGCGGAGCTAGCCGTTCGATCGATCCAGTACTCGTCGCTCCTTGGCCAGAACGTCTTGGATCTGTTCGGAGGTTCTGGTTCGACGATAATAGCAGCGGAACAAACCGGTCGCAACGCATTCTTGATGGAACTCGATATGCCGTATTGTGACGTCATTTGCGATAGGTACCAGCGCTTTACAGGCAAGCCAGCCATCTTGGAACGAACTGGTGATTCTCCGATTCCGATGAAGCCCAGAGAGGAGAACATGCGATGACACTATTCCCGATCGATCCAATATCGTTCTTTTCGGCTTGTATGTGCGATCGCCAAGATTTGAATATGGTCTGGCTTCTCACGAAAGACGCAGATGTATGGGAAGCCGACAACTCTGCCATATTGAAAATCAAGATGGATTCTCGCAAATCGTGAAGGATCAGACTCGATCTCCCGCAAAACATCTGCAAGAGCCCGGTGGAACCTTTGGGCGACATCAAAGGATCTAGGGAGATACCAGTCAATCGCATCCTCGATCTCCATTGCTGCTTCGGAGCAAAAACGAATCATCGAGTTAGTTTACTTTCAATCCTGCGTTTTACTTCTTCCCATGGGATTCCTGGCGAAGGGTCGTTGGCTCTACGTTCTAATTCTTGCAGGAAGGCTGGATCATCTACAGAAAAGCAGGCCTTTGATTCGTCAAACGAATCCAAAAGCTCGGTCGCCAATAGGATACGATCGGCTTCGGGAAGTGAGAGCGCTGACTTTAGAATTTCTTCGTGGGATATTGACATAGAAATCTCCGATGATGACGAACCGCAGTTAGGATATATTGTAAACAACTCTTGCTGCGTACGGAGCCAACCTCCGCAAATCGTCGCCAAATTTTTCGGTGATGGACTTCAGACTTGCGGCCAATTTCTTTTGCCTAGGTCGTCATTTCAATCTGCAATTCAGGATCGATCTTCAAAAGATCCAATATGGGCCGATCAATCACGACAGCCCAACTATTCCCATGCTTTACAAAGTTCTTAATCCTATTTTGCGCCTTAGTTTGGTCGACCAATGTAGTGCCATCGTGATGTATAATTGGCAGCGGCGTGTGAAGATGGACGACGCTGACCCACTTTCAACGTTGTTGCGTCCTCGATCGCGACCCTGGCATTAACAGACAGCCGCGGATCGTTGCCCACAAACCAAAGAAACGTATGAGTATCAAGGCGGAGATTCAAGTTGAATACTCGGAAAAATCATCTAGTGGTGAATCAAAGTCATCGGCCATATACAGAATCTTGCCCGCCGCCGAACCAGCTTTACAGGAGTAGGTCTTGGTCAGCACCGTTCAATAGACCAGCGGACATTGTTTGTTCTCCTTTTGAATCCAATTATACCCCATAATCCAGGAAATTAATGCATGCCAGAAGTCAAACTTGGTTTCGAAGCCGTCCTTACAATTGACAGTACCGAGATCACCAACGTCAAGGAATCTGACGGTCACTGGACCAGCGAATGAGTACTCGCGAACGATTTGGAACTTGCATACAGCGAGAAAAACGTGGATGTGCCGTCGCCACTATGCCAAATCGTAGGGAACCCCGTAAAGCGGAAAAGCAATCGGCAGCCGCTTGAAGTTCGACTTTGCAATGCACAAATCAACGTCACCTATGACAGTCAACTTTCCAATTGACTGCTTGATCGCGATTTCCCAAATCACTGCCGCACTTATGAAAATGTCGTTCCTAGGGTCGGAAATGAGCTTGCGTGTTGGAACTGCGATTTCGGATGGGTCGTCCAACCACCATAGGAGACAATGAGTATTCAAAAGCAACTTCATCGCTAATTCATTCCAAATGCTTCGCGGATCTCATTCGGAAGTTCGTCAAAATCCGGCGCAATGATTACTTGACCGTTTAGCCATCCGCCTTGACGAGGAGCTAACGATTCATCCATTTCATCTATCTCGGGAATTGCTATTTTAATACTGACTTGTGTTCCCTCAGGAACCGTCAGTAGTTCGTTCGGAACAACGACTCCATTTTGAACAACACCTTGAACTACCATTTTCGTATTTCCAATCCTCAAGCAACCCTGGAAGTTTATTGGCGCACTGCCTATCAGTATACGCGATGTGCCAGAAATTGCCATTTCAGAAGGAGACAGCGAAACGCATGTTTTCCTCGAACGAATCAGACTTTCCTGTGTGCAAGCAGAAGACGACCAGTCGTTTTAGCGACACTCTCTTCGCACTTCATTTTTTCGTAAAGCGAACACGATTCCAGATTGCCTTGCGGATTCCAATAGAGTTTGTTCCGTCTGCGTAGTTTGTCCAGCCGACCAAACTCTCACCGATCTTTTTCGGCGCAATCTCCCCGTTCACCCAAAGCCATCGCAACCTGCGGAGACGCGAGTTGAATCGGCGAATGTTCGATTGGGGTAACCGTCGACCCGCTTTGGACAGTTTCAGTCCAAGAAACGTTACTCCCAATGAGCGGCAACGAACGAAAGTCTTCTTCGGGTGAATGCGTAGCCTCAGTACAGCGAGGAATTCCGCTAGTCGGTCTCGAAAGCTCCAAAGTTCTGATTTGCTGTCACTAAACAGAATCATGTCATCGGCGTATCGAACATATCCTGGCACACGGAGCGTCTCCTTGACGAAATGATCGACCTGATCCAGTAGCACGTTTGCGAAGAATTGACTGGTAAGGTTTCCAATGGGCAGCCCCTTTGGGCGAAGAATCGCAAGTAGATCATCGCCCGGAAAATACTCGTTCGTCGCTTCGTCGGTTAGGACCCCTTCGCCCGATGTAAGGACTAGATCAATCAATCGATTGAGCGCCGAATCAGCAATGGTCTTGCAAATTATCTGCCGCATGACTTCGTGGTCGACATTGGGAAAGAACTTCACAATGTCCGTCTTTAAATAGTATCCGTACCTTCGAAGATAGGTTTGAGCGCGTTCTATTGCCGCATGGGTTCCCTTGCCAGAGCGACATGCGTAGCTATCGTAGATGAATCGTCTTTCGTAAATTGGCTCAAGAACTCTGACAATGGCATGGTGTACCACTCTATCGCGGAACGGTGCGGCACTGATCTTGCGCCGTTTTGGTTCGTAAATGTAGAAGTTGCGGTAGGCTCCTGGCCTGTACTCGTTTGTTATCAACTCCTTCTGAAGTCGCAGCAACTGGCTCTCCCAATCGAAATCGAATTGAGCCGCGACGGACTCGTATCGCTTGCCACGTCGACATTTCTGATAGGCTCGAACAAGGTTATCCCAAGAAACGACTTGTGGCCAAAGATCGTTAAAGGTTTTAGCCATTTCGAAGTACCTAAAATACAGCGTCCTAAAAATGGTCGAAGGGGAATTTCGCATCGAGGCTACTGCCCCCCTTCGACCGCCGCAGCTTAGGCCCCGTCGATCCACACGTCAACCGAACGAAGATTCATTCAATCAACGGCAAACTACGGGTACGCAGGATACAGACCGTGTCGTCCTCTTGGCACAGGCCGAGCGTGCTCAGCGAATCACTTCGCATGCAGACTCGACATCAGGCAATTCATAATGACGATTGGCGAAACTCACTCAAACAAACGCACCACACGAAAGCCGCTTTTGTTGTTACGGTTTGAGGGCGAGTTGTTGTTACGGTTGGCGGCACGCAAGTTCACAGTAGTATTGTTGAACCCGCCGCCACGCAAAACACGCAAGGAGCCAGCGTTTAGCGATCCGTCCCCTTCCGCCAAGCACCCAGCAATCGACCGAGCTCGTCAACGAGTTCAGCGGCATGCTTGACTTGGGTGCCTGCCAGTAACTCTAGATCATACGCGAATCTAAGTAGTGCACGCAAGCAGACCAATTGGCCGTCGGCCTTTTGTAGCCATTTGCTCCTTTCAGGACCACGAGCGCTGTTGGCCATCAAAATCGATTCTTGAAAGGCAAAGCCTGTATTTTCGAGTCGCAACGTGTAGCTCTGACGAAGCGTTTTAGGAAATCGCTGCGTATGACGCATCAACCAAAGCAAAAAGTCGTGAGTCTTTACGAACAGTGGCGTGCTGGGAATTGTCATTTCAAAAATATAGCGCGCGCAGGGGGTTCCCCCCTGCACCCCCAAATCAGAGTTCAGAGATCAGAGCAACAGAGTGCGAGGACGGCTGGCGAAACTCACTCAAACAAACGCACCACACGAAAGCCGCTTTCGGTGTTACGGTTCGAGGGCGAGTTGTGGTCACGGTCGGCGGCACGCAAGTGCCCAGCAGTACCGTCGAACCCGCCGCCACGCAAAACACGCAAGGAGCCAGCGTTTGGTCCTTGAGGATCTTCTTTCGGTGACGAGTCATAGTACTTTTCATCATACCAGTCGCTGCACCATTCCCACGCATTCCCGTGCATGTCGAACAGTCCAAATGCGTTGGGCTTGAACTTGCCGACCGGGGCAGTCCATTTGTAGCCATCGCGTCCCTTTAAGAACGGATATGGGATGTTGGTGTTCTCTTTCTTGCCCGTATCGAACACGGCAATCGTTGAGTTCTCAAATCCGACACGTCCATCTTGATCCGAAACATTGCCAATTCGAACCAAGTCCTCGGGATCGTTGCCATTGGAATAACGTGTACGCGTTCCAGCACGGCATGCATATTCCCATTCCGCTTCGGTCGGCAGCCGATAAGTGACTTTTTCCTTGTCGCTCAGCCATTTGCAAAAAGCAGTTGCGTCATTCCACGAAATGTAGACTGCAGGATGGTCCATTTCAGTCTTCCATGCCAACGCGTTCCATGGTCGAAACAGATTCGATTCGATCAATTTACCATCAGCCGAGTAGCCCCACGATGGTTTAACATCGGTTTCGCAGTCCATTTTGTACTTGGCTTCGTGATAGAACTTCAAAAACTGGCCAAGCGTCACTTCGTATGTTCCCATATAGAACGGCTTAGTGATTTTGACAGGATGCTGCGGAGTCTCGCCATCGAGCCACTCACGACGCGCGTACGGAAATGCCGCCAGCGTATCCGAGGGATCTTCCTCCGCACCCATTAGGAACTCACCTGCCGGAACAACGGTGAGTTTCATCCCGATGGTGTTGACCATCGTGGAACCCGGTTGCTGTGCGGACAAATGCCCCAAGCCGGCAAAAAACAGGCTGCTTACGAGAACTCCTTGTTTCATCAAACCGTTGTACAAAAACATCGTGACTTCTGCTTTCTTTTGCTACCAGGAATCGTTGCCGTAACGATGATCGAATGCGAGTCCATGAGTATAGTCAAGTCCGGCGTTAAGCAAATCACCTGTAAATTCTGCTTTTCAACGGAAACCTCGATCGAACCAAAACGAGAGTAACACCGGAGCAGGTGCGTGCGTATCGCATCGCCGACAACAAGACGGCTGAGATCGCCGAATGGAATTATGATCTGCTGCCAATTGAGTTGTCGGCACTGCAAGAGGCAAATTACGACCTGGGGTTGCTCGGGTTCAGCGCCGACGAGTTGGCCAAGCTCATGGACACCGGCGTCAACGAAGGGCTCACCGATCCGGACGATGTTCCATTGCCTCCAGACGAAGCGATCACACAACCAGGTGATCTTTGGATCCTTGGCAACCATCGATTGTTGTGTGGTGACTCGGCGAACCCGGAGCATCTCGACCGACTGTTGGCCGGCGCGCCGATCCATCTTGTCAATACGGACCCGCCGTACAACGTCAAGGTCGAACCGCGCAGCAAGAATGCGATCGCGGCTGGCTTGAGTTCGTTCACCAACGATGCGGCTTCATCGAAGCTCAAGAGCGACACAGGCATGGCTGCGTTCACGCATGCGATCAATCAGAAGAACAAAGCCAAGGCAGGAGCGTCGGCAACGGCGACTGTCGATGCGCCTCGGCAAAAGATGCGAGCCAAGGATCGTCCGCTAATGAATGACTTCGTTTCGGATGACGAATTCGATCGACTGCTCGATGCGTGGTTCGGAAACATTGCACGCGTCCTGGTTCCTGGCGGCTGCTTCTACATCTGGGGTGGCTACGCCAACTGCGGCAACTATCCGCCGTTCTTCAAGAAGCATGGTTTGTATTTCAGCCAAGCGATCATCTGGAACAAGATGCATCCGGTTCTGACTCGCAAAGATTTCATGGGCGCGCACGAGTGGGCGTTCTATGGTTGGAAAGAAGGTGCCGGGCACAAGTACTATGGCCCGAATAACGAAACCGATCTGTGGAACGTTAAGAAGATCCCTCCACAGCAACTCGAGCATTTAACAGGCAAGCCCGCGGAGCTAGCCGTTCGATCGATTCAGTACTCGTCGCTCCCAGGCCACAACGTGCTCGATCTCTTTGGGGGCAGCGGATCAACCTTGATCGGCGCGGAGCAAACGGGACGCAACGCGTTCTTGATGGAACTCGATTGCCCGTACGCAGACGTCATCGTCGATCGGTTTCAACGGTTCACCGGCAAGCAAGC
>JBBRJI010000324.1:0-6643 GCA_038219625.1 Pirellulales bacterium
GCTTCCCAATGCAACGCAGCAGGTTGCAAAGGCTTTCGTTGACCTCGATACGCTTAGGCAGGTTGGGGTAGCCAAGGACTTGTTGACGGGCAAAGCCCAGGACTTCGCTGGCGAACTCATCCTTGGGGGTGTCTTGGCATCGATGCAGAAAACAAGCTTCGCAATTGCCGAACTCTCTCTCGGTGAAACGAAACTCTCAATGCAAGTCCGTGTCCCGCATGAGCAGGAATGGACCGGGGAGTCGCGTTCCTTTTTTGTCGGTCCTAAGGGTACAGGCTACGCATCTCCCTTGGTTGAAGGTTCAGGAATGATGGCGAGTCTAATCGCGTATCGCAACCTTTCCGAACTGTGGCATCGGGCAGGCGATTTGTTCGATGAAAAAGTGAACGGCGAGTTAGCTCAAGCCGACAACACCCTGACTACTTTGTTTTCTGGAAAGGACTTTGGAACGGATATCCTTGGAGCGATCGAACCGCAGATTCAGTTGATCGCATCGGAACAGGCCTTTGAGCCGTCCAATACGCCAGCGATTCAGTTGCCAAGTTTTGGGCTTGTCGCAAAGCTAAAAGACCCAATGATGAAGAAAGAACTCAAGCGGACCTTTCAAAGCTTCATCGGTTTTCTAAACGTTGCGGGTGCGATGGAGGGAAATCCTCAACTGGACTTGGACTCGGAAACCATCGATGGCAAGCAGATTTACACTGCCATGTATTTGCGAGAAAGCGACAAGAAATACGATAACGGACTCCCCATCCAATTCAATTTCAGTCCAAGCTTGGCCTTCGAAGGCAATCTGGTCATTGTTGCCAGTACGAACGCTCTAGCTAAACAGGCGACGTCGAAATCAACCAAGCAGAATGAAGTCATCGCCGAGGCCAAAAACAACACGGCCCTCAACGTTGACTTTGGGGCTTTGAAGCATACGTTGGAAGCAAATCGGCTTCAGTTGATCTCACAAAACATGCTCGAAAAAGGGCATAGCAAGTTGGAAGCGGAAAAAGAAATCGACACGTTGCTCAGTCTATTGTCCTTGTTGCGCAACGGGACTGCAGCTTTGAAATTCGACGATCATGTACGGCTTCATCTGGACCTTGAAATCCATGCAGATCGGTAAGCCAGCATGCAAGACCGATACCGACGCCAAAAAGCATTTGTGGAAGTAGGCGAAATTGGACAGCAACACCTTTCGAATGCGAGGGTCGCGATCTGTGGGATGGGGGCGCTCGGAGCCATGGTGGCCGAGCGATTGTGCCGCTCCGGCGTGGGCTTTTTGCGATTGATCGATCGAGATTGGGTCGAGTTAGACAATCTCCCGAGGCAGGCGCTTTACACAACCCGTGATGCTTTAGAAGTCCGTCCAAAGTCCATTGCTGCCCAAGAGCACTTACTAGCCATCGATCCAAATATCCAGTTGCAGAGCGTCGTTGAGGATCTGACGTTTCTCAATGCCGAGCAATGGATGTCGGACGTCGATTGCATCGTCGACGGTACCGACAACTTTGAAACTCGCTATTTGATCAACGATCTTTCGACACGTTTTGGTATTCCATGGGTACATGCAGGGATCGTAGGTGCTTCTGGTCAGTCGATGTCTTTTGTGCCAGGCAAAACAGCTTGTTTTAGATGCTTATTGCCAGAACCACCTCCAGTAGAACAAATGCAAACGTGTGATTCAGGCGGAGTTCTTGGGGCCGCGGTCGGGGTGATCGCATCCTGGCAAGCGTTGGAGACCCTCAAGATCCTCTTGAAAAAGGAAATTGCAGGGGACGGGTTCCTGCGGGTTTTCGATCTGTGGGCTGGGGACGTTCGAAAAATTCGCGTACCACGAAATCTGGACGGTTGCAGAACTTGCGTTCAACGCCATTTCGATTTCCTGGAAGGTGCGATAGGGACGCAGGCTCGCGTTTTATGTGGGCGCGGAGCTGTTCAAATCAAGTCCTCCGGCCGGGATCGGATTGATCTTCAAGTGCTCTCTCAACGGCTGATGTCGGAGTGCCAGGTCACCGAAACCCCTTTTTTGGTTCGATTCACCCACCCTCCCTATGTAGTCAGCGTCTTTGCAGACGGTAGAGCGATCGTTCAAGGAACGGAAAATCCGGACGAAGCTCGAAAAATTTACGCCAGATTCGTCGGCAGCTAGAAGTTTTTTTGGTATTTTAAAGCCCCTTGAAGGGTAGGGTTTTTTCGACAGTCGCAAAATTACTTACCTTGGGGAACTCATACGTTACTATTACCGTGGTGAATACTGTGTCGGGAAGTGAATCTTACTTCCGTTGCATGGTCGAACGCCGCTAGGAAGTGAAGCAAAGAACAAGATGCGTTACGCGTTTCGACTTGCAGAATTATTGGGGCATACGCCAGACCGGCGCAAGCGTCCGGGCACGATCAAAGCCATTGTGGAGTATACCGGCTTAGATCGTCACCAAGTTGCAGCCCTGCTCAAAAACGAAGCCAAATACATTCCGATCGAGGCGCTATCTCGATTGTGCGATTACTTGATCGAGCACGGTTATGCACGAGCTGAGGAATTGCCTGGTGCTCTTTTCGCGATTACGCCGGAGAATTTCTGGGAAATGCTGGCGAGAAGATCCCGCTTGGAGATTTGCGTTGGTGTGCGACGTCCGCCGGACGACGAATCCGCAGACACCGCCTGGATTGTCGCATCGGATAGCGTGTTAGCTGGCGAAGTTCTCAATGGAGTATCCACATTGGGTGGAACAGCCAAGGCGATATCTGCCAAGAAGGGCGGCGGCAAGGAGATGCCGCACATCGAACACCTGCGACAGACTTTGGTTTGGAGCCCGGGTACGATGAATGTCGAGCAAGTGCACTCGCGCGCTCAAAACGTTTACGATGATTTCTCCGAGATGGGTGGCGACAAGGCGATGGTTTGCCTTGGTTCCGTAAAGAGCAATCCGACAGTGGAGCTCGTATTGGCCAACGCATTTGGATGCGATGCGTTTGTGACTCAGGACAATGTTGCCAAAGCGTCCGAGCGAGCATGCCCATTCTTCTTGAGATATCGCGATCGCGATCCACATCCTCCGGCATGCTCCGCAGGGATGCAGTTGAGCAAAAGCGAAAAGGCGGCAGAGGCTGGTCTCTACTATGAAACGGCAGACGGAACGTGGGCATTCGCTGGTGGAGCAACGCCAGGTCGCGACGCTGCGTTGGTGTTTTATATTTTCCGCGAGTCACTTGGCCGCTTAGAAATGGTACTGAGTGGATTCTCGGGACGTGCAACGCGTCTGTTGGCTCGAACGCTGGCTCATCGAGCCGAAGATTTCTGGCCACCGATCTTCCATGAAAACTACCTTCAAGTTGGGGCATATCTGGTCCAATACGAAGCTGCCGAAGGGGGGGACGACTCTTTGGACATCCTCTCGACAGACACCATGGCCAACGCCACCGTGATTGCTTTGCCGACTGAGGCTATCGCCAAGCGATTGGGCAAGGGCACTCATCCTGGATGATCGAAGCATGCGTGCTCAAGCCGAAGCCACACCTGAGCTGGACCTGCGCGTCCAGCTCGGTCGTCTTTCGCTAAAGAATCCGGTCTTAGTGGCGTCTGGAACTTTTGGTTATGCCAAGGAATTGGCTGGGGTCATTCCGTTGCCGGAATTAGGCGGCATCCTGCCAAAAACGATCACTCAAAATCCTCGGCCTGGCAATGCTCCGTGGAGGACGGTGGAGACGAGTTCGGGACTTCTCAATGCGATCGGCCTAGACAACGACGGCATCGATTATTTTCTTGCCAATCACTGGCCTTATCTCAAGGCCACAGGGGCGACCATCATCGTCAGTATCGCCGGCAAGTCGCTGGAGGATTTCGTGCTGCTGGCAGAGCGTCTCAAAGAAGCGCAGGGGCTGGAAGCGGTGGAACTGAATGTTTCCTGCCCCAATGTTTCCGGCGGAGTGGATTTCGGAACGGATGCCAAGCTCTGTTTTGAAGTGGTGAGCGAGGTTCGCAAAGTCCTCGACTGCGCGATCATTACCAAGCTTACGCCAAACGTAACCCGCATCGTCGATATCGCACGTGCCGCCAAAGATGCAGGCACCGATGCAGTCACTTGTATCAATACGGTGCTTGGAATGGCCATCGATTGGCGCAAGCGAAAGCCGATGCTGGCCAACGTCGTCGGCGGTCTGAGCGGCCCCGCGATCAAACCGATCGCATTGCGTTGTGTTTATCAAGTTGCCTCCCAAGTTGGCGTCCCGGTGATTGGCGTTGGAGGAATCGCGAACATCGACGACATGATGGAGTTCCTTGTTGCTGGAGCGTCGGCGATCCAAATCGGAACGGCAAACTACTACGATCCATTGGTGAGCCTGAAGCTTATCCGCGAGTTACCGAACGCACTGGCCGCCATCGGAGCGGCTTCCGTACGAGAAATTGTTGGCACATTGAAAACGTAACATCAGTAGGATGTTGCAAACACTCACTTGATTGAATTGAAAAATGCGAGTTTTGAGCGGGATCCAGCCCACCGGTCGTTTCCACTGGGGCAACTATTTCGGTGCCATCAAACAGTACATCGATTTCCAAGATGCCCATGACGGCTACTATTTCATCGCAGACCTGCATGCCTTAACCACCATTCGCGAGGCGGGGGTTTTGCGAGGGTACGTCAACGATGCAGCCTTGGATTTGCTGGCCCTCGGCCTGGACCCGGATCGAGCAACTTTGTTTGTGCAATCGGACGTTCCGGAGGTTTCGCAGCTGTGCTGGTTGCTCATGACCGGCGCACCATTGGGGCTACTTGAGCGCTGCACGGCTTACAAAGACAAGGCGGCTAAAGGGCTTCGCGCCGACGCTGGCCTCTTCACTTATCCTGTGTTGATGTCCGCCGATATTTTGGCATATGATTCCAACTGGGTTCCGGTGGGTTCGGACCAAGTCCAACATATCGAAGTTTGCCGCGACTTGGCTCGCAGTTTCAACTCGCATTATGGCGAGGTTTTTACCATGCCAGAAGCCAAGATTGTGCCAGGCGCTGCCAAGGTGCCTGGCACCGACGGCGAGAAAATGAGCAAGAGCTACAACAATACGCTTGGATTGTTTGAGGATCCGAAGGAGCTTCGCAAGAAGATCATGCGGTTCAGTACGGACTCGCGTCCGATGGAGGACGCAAAGGATCCCGAGTCCGACCATCTCTTCCAACTTTATCGCCTCTTTGCGACCCAAGAGCAGATTGAAGAACTCCGGGCGATCTATTTGCGTGGCGGCTTCGGATATGGCGACATCAAGAAACGATTGGCGGATGTCTCGGATGCCTATTTGCAACCTGCGAGAAATCGACGGGCTGAATTGGAAAGCAATCCGGCTCGGGTCAAAGAGATTTTATGCAAGGGAGCGGTCAAAGCACGTGAGCGAGCGAGCAGTGTTCTGTTGAGAGCCGAAAGAGCCTGCGGGCTTAGATAGGAATAGGTTTCCCCGAGTTTATCTCGGGGGATCATTACCACATCTCTAGAGTAAAGGTCATAACCCCCGGCATAAAGCCGCAGGCATGCCAATGCCCCCGAGTTTATCTCGGGGGATCGTTACCACATCTCTAGAGAATGGGTCAGAACCCCCGGCATAAAGCCGCAGGCATGCCAAGGGCGTCGCGGTTGAAAGAGGGGCACGCGGAAGTCCATTTTTGTCTGCCCGCCTTTCATGGCTAATCGATCCCCCCTGGAATCTGCTATAATCGAGAAATTCTCTTGGATTCTGGTCCGCATTTATCTGTCACTTCTACCCAGCGCGATTGCCATGAAAATTTCAGTCTATCTCCTTTTGCTGCTGCAACTCTCGGTTCTTTCCACCGAGCCCAAAAACCTATACGCCTATGAGTTCGACGCTTCTACCAAGCCGAACATCGTCTATTTCCTAGTCGATGACTTAGGCTACGCAGATTGCGGCTTCAATGGCGGAACCGATATTAAAACTCCAAACATTGATAAACTGGCAAATGCGGGGGCAATTCTCAAGTCGTTCTATGTGCAACCTGTCTGTTCACCGACGCGGGCAGCCTTGATGACGGGCCGTTATGCGACTCACACCGGTGTTTACAACGTCGTACGCCCGGGAGCTCCATGGGGCTTGCCGTTGGCCGAACGCCTCCTGCCACAAGCGTTAAAGGAAGCTGGCTATAAGACCGCCATTTGCGGCAAGTGGCATCTGGGCGAGTTTGAACCCGTTTACAAACCGATGCAGCGGGGCTTTGATCATCAGTATGGGCACATGTTCGGCGCACTCGATTACTTCACGCATATTCGCGACGGAAAACCAGATTGGTACAGGGACGACATGCCAATCGTAGAGGAAGGGTACACTACGAATTTGATTGCAAAAGAAGCTTGCCGTTTAATCAAAGAAAATTCATCCGATAAACCGTTGTTCCTGTATGTGCCATTCAACGGTATTCACGGCCCGCATCAGGTCCCCGAAAGCTACATGGAACCCTATAAGGACTTACCCAAGCTCCGACAAACAATCGCTGGCATGCTATCCGCGGTGGATGAAGCCATCGGACAAATCACAGCCGCTCTGGTGGAATCGGGACTACGCGAAAACACACTCATCATCTTCTCAAGCGACAATGGTGGACCTGCCCCAGGGAAGGCGACCATGAACACGCCGCTTCGGGCAGGCAAGGGTACT
>JBBRJI010000325.1:0-6636 GCA_038219625.1 Pirellulales bacterium
ACTCGATTTCCTGAGGTCATGGACGGTCGCGTTAAAACCCTGCATCCAAAGATCTTTGGCGGCATCTTAGCTCGCCGGAATGTAGAGGAAGACAAAGAATCATTGCGTGCGCATGAAATCCTAGAATTCGATCTTGTCGTAGTCAATTTGTATCCGTTTGAATCTACGATTCAAAAGCCTAATGTGACGTTTCCCGAAGCCATTGAACAAATTGATATTGGCGGGCCGAGTCTCATTCGAGCCGCAGCCAAGAACCATGCTTTTGTCACGGTGGCAACGTCTCCTGGCCAATACGATGCGATCAGCCAGGAGCTGCAGAGCAACGGTGGTACTAGCGATGGGCTTCGACTGCGGTTGGCCGCAGAGTGCTTCGCCGAGACAGCTAGATACGATTCGACCATTGCGGAATACTTATCGCGAGCGTCGTTAGAAAATCAGCCAAAAACGACGATCGCCATGCCGGCCAGCGTAACGATTTCGATGAAGCTTCAGAGCGGTTTGAGGTACGGTGAAAACCCGCATCAGAGCGCTGCCTTATATCGACTGCCTGGCAGTCCGGGTCCGACGTTGACCGATGCGAAGCAGCTAAACGGCAAGGAACTCTCGTACAACAATCTTCTCGACTTGGACAACGCCCTGTCGATTGTGCGCTGTTTTGCCAAACCATCGGCAGTGGTCATCAAGCACAACAACCCATGCGGAGGAGCATCCGCGCACAAGCTTTCGTTCGCTTGTCGGAAGGCACTTGCTGGCGATCCGCAGAGTGCTTTCGGCGGCGTGATCGGTTTCAATACACTGGTGGATGTCGAAACGGCAGAAGTACTTTGCCAGCCTGGGTTGTTTATCGAAGCGATCGTAGCCCCTGAATTTTCTCAGGAGGCCGTTTCGCTTTTGCAAACGAAGCCCAAGTGGCGGGAAAACGTTCGCTTAATGCAGACCGGTTCGCTTGGTAACCAACCAGTGGAGTTGAATTATCGATTCATCAGTGGTGGCGTTTTGGCACAGCAATCGGACAACCAACCGCCAACAAGCCTGAATTGGAAGACTATGACGGAAGTTTCGGTCGCCGAAGAACTTTGGGATGACATCGCGTTTGGATGGGAGATGGTGCGACACGTCAAAAGCAACGCGATTATCTTGGCGCGTGACGCGGCCTTGGTCGGCGTCGGAGCTGGCCAAATGAGCCGTGTCGACAGCGTTGAGATCGCAATCGAAAAGGCTGGAGACCGATCGCAGGGGAGCATTCTCGCGTCAGATGCCTTCTTTCCTTTTGCAGACTCTATTCACCGAGCGGCCAAAGCCGGGATCATTGCGATCATACAGCCGGGCGGCTCGCGAAAAGACGACGAGGTCATCGCAGCTTGCAACGAACATCGTATCCCAATGATCTTTACCGGCCAGCGGCATTTCAAGCATTAGTTTGGTACCGATGCTCCGTAGCGGATCAAAACTTTGAATAGCAGCGTCACGCTCTATCGAGAAAAGCCCCCACCGTAAGATCCACCACGAGGGAACGCACCGTTGCCGCCGCCATACGATCCGCCACGCGGGAACGCGCCGTTGCCGCCGCCATAGGACCCTCCACGAGGGAACGCTCCACCGCCGTAGGAACTGCCCATCGGATACCCTCCAACACCGTAACCACCGCCGAAATTGTTGTATCCGCCATAGTTGCTTGAATATCCGCCATAGTTGCTCGAGTACCCGTAGTTCCGAGCATACCCACCTACGCCGAAATTGGTTCCGTAATACTGTTGTATCACCACGGGTCGGTAACCGTAGTTCGAATATCCAAACTGCGGCGAGCATCCATAATGGTTCCCACCGTAGTAACCGTCCGCCTGAACGGAGTTCGTGCCCACTAAGCAAGCCACCGTTACAAGAGCTCCAAAACCGATGTTTCTGATCCATTTCACATTCATAATACACATCCCCTCATAAAGACTTTCGCACATGCAGACAGCAACGCGGTATTGACTGCATAAATCTTGTTTCTTCGCGTGCAAGTGCCTTCAAGTACAAATTCCATGCCAAAGTCATCACATTTTGTACAGTCAATTCCCTTTTTGGGAGAAAGAAGCTCCTGCCGAACCAACCGGTGGTGAATTGCCCCCGCTTTTTACTTGGGGGACATCTACAATCCTATAGAATTAGATAGTCATAACCCCTGGCGTGAAGCCAGGAGCGCGATCCCGCGTTCAATTCGAAAACAATCGCCTCATAATGAGTACACTCTCGGGATCCGCGAATCCCTTACAAACCGTTTTGCTGGGAAATGACTACAATATCGGCCGACATCAGCCGTTTTTGACGCCGTTGCAATCGGCCTCCGGTCAAGACCGTTTACCAGATTTCCAATCGAATGCCTTCACCGCTCGCGAGCGCAATATACCGATATGTTCCTGCGATCGATTCGCTGCGTACCTATAGTCTTGGACATTTCAAACGGGATGTGTTTGCAGGCTTAACGGTCGCGGCCGTGGCCGTCCCGCAAGCTATGGCCTACGCCAGCATCTTTGGAATGCCCGTGGAAATGGGGCTATACACAGCCATCATTATGACCGCCGTTGGAGCCCTGCTGGACTCATCGAAACAGTTAATCAATGGGCCAACCAATGCGATTTCTATCGCCATGTTCAGCGCGCTGTCGATCATTCCGGAGGACCAACGAGTATCGGCCGCCATCATGATGGCGTTCTTCATTGGGTTGATTCAAACAGCGATTGCACTTCTTCGATTCGGAGATCTGTCACGCTTTATTTCCCATTCTGTCATCGTTGGTTTTACCCTTGGAGCGTCCGTTCTGCTGTTCATGGACCAATTAAAAAACGTATTTCAATTCAAAGGGACGGCAGAAAAAACAGACCATTTTTTGGTCCGCTTTTGGAGCGACCTGACCCAAGGTGGTGCAATTCATTGGCCTACCTTTGGGATCGCCATATTGACCATAGCCGCCGCCATTGCAATTCGTCAATTGAACAAGCGATTTAGACTCGGGCTGCCAGAATTGTTGCTGGCGATTACTCTCTCCGCGTTACTGCTGGTCGTAATGGATCCCAATAAACAGTCGGGGGTTTTGCTGCAACCTGTGGTGCCTCGCTCGCTCCCTACGTTTGAACCTCCGACCATCGATTGGAATCTCGCCAGGAACCTCTCCAGCAACGCCGCGGCGATTGCCTTTCTTGGGCTTTTGGAGGCGATGGCGATGGCCAAATCGATCGCTTCCAAAACCGGACAAAAGCTCGATATGAACCAGCAGTGCCTGAGCGAGGGACTCGCCAACATGGCAGGTAGCTTTTTTCGCTGTTTCCCGGGTTCCGGGTCGTTGACCCGTTCCTACATCAATCACACTTCCGGTGCTGCCACGCAATGGTCGGGTGTGATCAGCGCGCTAGGCGTCGCAGCTACCATTTTGGTATTGGCTCCCTTTGCACAGTACATTCCGAAAGCGGCCTTGGCTGGTGTATTGATCCTGACGGCTGCTCGAATGAACGATCTCAAAACACTGGGTTACCACTTGCGAGCGACCAAGTTTGATCGTTGGATTCTCATTGCGACTGCCTTGTCATCGATTCTCATTTCGATTGAATTTTGTATTCTGATCGGCGTGTTTCTTTCGTTTGCGTTCTATGTTCCTCGCGCAGCTCAAATCAAAATGAACGAGCTGACGGTCACCAGCGATCGCGTGATCCGCGAAGTCGTCTCTTCGGATATACGATGCTCCTATATTCGCGTGTTTAATTTCGAGGGAGAGATGTTCTTTGGATGTGCGCCGGAATTAGAACGGCAACTGGATACCATTGGTGAGGAAGCGCCCGAAAGTCTCAAGGTTATTGTCCTCCGGCTCAAACGCGTCAACAATCCGGACGCGGTTTGCATGGACGTGCTGCAGCGATTTATCGAAAAGATGCATGAACGCAAGGTCGTTATCATGATCTCTGGAATCAAAGAGGCGATGGCCCAAACACTCACCAACGTCGGCATTACACAGTTGGTAGGTCAAGAGAATATCTTCCGCGAAGAATCGGAGATATGGGCAAGTACCGTAACGGCCATGAAGAAAGGTTACTCGCTGCTCGAAAACAATCACTGCCAACACTGCCCCAATCGAGCGATCGCTCGCGAACAACGCACCGATTGGTCGTACATGATATGAACCAAGAGAAACCAAAAGTGCAGCGCCGTCGCAATTCATGGAAGCGGCTGGCTATGGTGGCATTCATCACTTATCTGGGGGCGCTCGTTGTGCTGACGTTTCTTGAACGAACCATCTTGTTTCCAGCCCCATCGGTTGAATATGGTCTTTGGCAAGCAGACAGTTTCGGTGCCGAAGAGTTCTACGTCGAGAGCCCTGACAAAACAAAAATTCATGTGTGGTTTTTTGCGAATGCCAACTCCAAAAATACGATTGTCTTTTGCCATGGAAATGCTGAGTCGCTCGGTGTCTTGGGTGGAGAGCTCGCAACTATTCGTGATCGATGGGATGTCAACGTCGTAGCATTCGACTTCCACGGTTACGGAAAAACCGGTGGCCTGGCAAACGAAGTTGACATCTTGGCGGATTCCGTAGCAGTGGCAAAGTGGATCAAGTCCAGTCCGCAGTTTCGCGATCATCAGCTCATCGCACTTGGA
This sequence comes from Pirellulales bacterium, assembly GCA_038219625.1. Lineage (GTDB taxonomy): Bacteria > Planctomycetota > Planctomycetia > Pirellulales > Pirellulaceae > JBKCUI01. Next base: position 4,633 of record JBBRJI010000325.1, read on the forward strand.
CGATCGTTAGGTGGTGCCCTTGCGGTGGAGATCGCGACCCAAACGAAGGTCGACGGAATGATCCTGGATCGGACTTTCTCCTCCATCGTGGATGTGGCAGCCAATCAATTCTTCTTCTTTCCTGTTCGACTGCTCATGCGAAACCAGTTCCGATCGATTGAAAAGATCCCAGGCTATAGCGGTCCGCTGCTTCAGATGCACGGAAACGTGGATGAAGTGGTCCCATATCGTTTTGGCAAGAAGCTTTTTGACGCCTGCACGACGCAGCGAAAAGAACTCTTATCGATCCGAGGTCTGCATCACAACGATCCGTGGCCGGAAGAGTTTTGGGACGCGGGCAAGAAGTTTTTAGAAGCACTTTAAACGACATGAAACGACCAAAAAACTCCAATCCTTTGGAACTGGAACGGATTGATTTTGACTGGGATGATGCGGCTGAAATCCCAGCAGCAACCGAACAAATTTTGATGGATGCCGATCGCGTATTACAAGCGTATTGGGATCAATGGACCAAGAAGCCGATTGAGCAATACGTTGCTTGCGATTTCCGCGATGTCTGGCGTGCTTTATCGAAACTTACCGCAAGTAAAATGGCCAAAGGCAACACGTTTTGCGAATGGGGGTGCGGTTTTGGAATCGTGACGGGCCTAGCATCGCAACTGGGTTGGGAAGCGATCGGGATTGAAGCCGAATCGTTTCTCGTCGATCAAGCCAATCGTTTTTTGGTTCGTAATCACCTAAAGGGCGAGATCCTGCATGGCAACTTTCTTCCACGCGGGAGTGAGCGGCTTGCTCGTTCTCAGTCGGACCATGCCTCGTTGTTTCATCAAGTGGAGAACGCATACGAACAACATGACCTGGAACTGGACGACTATGCCCTGGTATTTGCTTACCCATGGCCAGGCGAGCATCATTTCTTGCAAGAGGTGTTTAGGCACTATGCTGGTGAGGGTGCCCTCATGCTCATGTTCCTCGGCCCGTACGAAATAGAGCTCTACCGTAAAGCGTAGGTCCGTCGACGTGGCGGATGCTGCCAGCATCCGAGCCGACGCTAGCAGCGTCGGCAACGACAGTTGACGGCTTCTTATTCGCAGGGATGCATCAAAGCTTGGACTTTGGTAAAACAATGTTTAAATAACCAAAGCAACATTTTCTCACCGAGCCTCGTCACATGTCTGCATCCACCAACGAAGTCAAGTATCTCCTGTTTGATGTGGAAAGTGTCGCTGACGGCGAAGCGATTGCTAAGACTCGGTATCCGAATCGAAAGTACAGTCCCAAACAAGCGATCGATGCGTTTCGACAAGACCTTATCATCGAAAGTGGTCGCGATTTCATTCCGTACACGTACCATACGCCGATCGCTGTCGTAGCGGCCAAGATCCGGGAGGACTTCAGTCTGATGGAGATCGTCTCGCTGGACGAACCTCACTTCCGTCCGGCTGTGATCACGCGTTATTTCTGGATGGGTTGGGAACGATATGCCCGACCAACTTTGGTGACCTTCAATGGTCGGTCCTTCGACGTGCCTTTAATGGAGCTCTCTGCGTTTCGATATGGGATCAGTGTTCCGTCGTGGTTCAATATTCACGACAAATCATTTGAGCAGTACCGCAATCGATACAACGTCCATTCGCATTTTGATTTGCATGAAATCCTGACGAATTTCGGCAGCAGTTGGTTCCGCGGCGGTCTGAACTTGGCGGCAAGTCTTCTCAATAAGCCTGGTAAACTGGATGTTCAAGGGAGTATGGTTCAGGATTTGTATGCCGCTGGCAAGAGTGCGGAGATCAGCGAGTATTGCCGTTGCGATGTTCTCGATACCTACTTTGTGTTCCTACGGGTTCAAGTCATGATGGGGCGATTAACACTTGAGCAAGAGCGCCACCTAACCGATGCCACCAAGCAAATGATCCAAAGCCAAGCGGACGTGCAACCCGCTTACCGCAGTTATTTGGAGCAAAGGGGTGAATGGTCCGACCCGTTTGCCAACATGACTGGCGT
>JBBRJI010000326.1:0-6624 GCA_038219625.1 Pirellulales bacterium
GCAGGGTCTCAACATGTTTGTTGAGTTCACTGACTTCGTCTGCATTGGAACTATCGAACAGTCCGGAGAAAGTATTGGTAACCCTGACCAAATCACGGATGTCATCTGTGCCCTGATTCAAACCATTCTTCACACTCTCGACAGAAGTTCGCATGAGCCCAAGTGCATCGGATGATTTGTTTGCTCGCATGAGTAGTCTCGCCAAGTTGGCTTCGAGTTCACGTCGCATCGATCGCATGGAATCACCTGCGGCCGTAACGGCGGCCAGCGATCGCTTAGCAACTTCGATCGCCTCTGGGCCTCGATCTTGTTGCATCAACATCATGCTGTGCATGCTCGTGGCGGCAAATAAATTGCGAGCGCTTTCGGCGGTCAATTCCGGAGAGGAGCACCATTTGTCAATTAGTTGCGAAAACCGTTTGGCAGCAGCCTCTGGCTGAGTGCGCATGGTCTGGTTAGCTAATGTCAAACTGAGTGACAGCAGTCTGGGAGAGTCGGGAGTCTCCTCCAGTGCCTTGTCCAACCAAGTTGCAGCTTCATCCCATTTAGCATTTTTGACCAATTCGTTGAATTCAGTGAGATCCAACTTCGGGGCCAAAGTGGTTGACGGCTCCTGGGCGGTGGACCGGATTGTTGACAATCCAAAGACGATAAAAAGACTTGCAAATACGGCGAACGATTTCATTTTAGCTTCCTCATATGAACGTGAAGGCGTCAGAGACATTACGCAAACTTGATGGTTTCTGTGGGCATTTCGAGCGACAGAAAAAGCGTTACTGGCTAAGATACCAAGAAAGTCAGTGTCCGGGCGAATTGTTCTGAAACTCACCCCAAATTTGTTTTCATGTCAAACCATCAAGACCAGCCACGCAAAACGGAGTCCCAGCCGATCGAGACGGACGGGATTGGGGCTGACGATTCCCTTGAAAAAACCCAATATTTCACGGAAGACTCGCCAATACGTCGATCGTGCAAGCCTGAAACCTTCGACCCATTTGGTTGCACCATGGCGGGCGACTCAGTTGCTTCAAAGAATGAAGTCGTGCAAGGTCGTTGAACCGAGCCTTATTCGAAAGGAATTGGAAGAGGTCGTACAAGGTCCACAGTCGGTTACCGTAACCCTGCGAGTCGTTCATGCTGTGATTTTGTCGATGGTTGTTTGTTTTCCATGGCTGATCCTCACGTTCGCACTGATGATGTCCAGCATTATCGACGTTCTTGAAGAGCAAAAAAATGCGAAATCACTTACGACGCTTGTAGCCGTTCTCAAAGACCCCGATCACTATTCCAAGCAAATTGAAGAAATCGACGCTGCGAAACGTTCGAACTATTTGGAACCAGAGCGGATTGCAATCATGGAGAACATTGCGGACCAACAGTATGAGCGATTTGCCAGAGCCCATCGAAGCTTGGGGTTCTTCGAACGAGGGATCATCGAGCTCATGAACCGTGTGCGAGGGCGCGAGGATTTCCTTGATAAACCAAAGCCGGATTTTTCAAAACTGGAAGGATTTGTGAATGGAATGGATTCGGAAGAAACGAAAGAAGAAGTTACGAAGACTAAAACATCCCCACGAATCACGATCGGCAAGCCAAGCAATTCCAAAGCGATCCAGATAAATGAAGCTCCCGATACCATGAATTCGATGATCCAACTTTTCGACCGATTGGAGGCGGAACGCAAATCGCCACCGCCGAAGCGATGGTTCAACCGACTTCGCGACATGTTAATCATCCCACTGTGTGTTTTTGTCGTTTGGGGAGGACTTTTTCGAGGGGGGATTACCCACATGGTGACAGGGCTTGCTGTCGTCCGGCGGGACGGGCGCCGGGGCACGATTCTGCAATGCGCGTGGAGATCGCTCCTGTTTTGGCTTCCGATTTTCACGATTGCTGGAGCGATTCTGGTGGTCGATGCACACGGAACCGAGTGGATCTGGTGGACACAACAGCTCCGCCGATTTTACTTCGTTCTGCCAATCCTTTACTTGGTAGCGGTCATACGTTGGCCGCAGCGTGGACCACATGACATGGCTAGCGGTACCTATGTCGCGCCAAGGTAGGCTGCCATTTAGACGTACTCGCAACGCTAAGATCTATCGAGTACAAAGGACAAGGACAAGGACCGTCCGTCGGACTGAAATTGAGTACGAAAACACAGGAATTTCCAGCAACCCAATTGAAATGAATTCATGCCAAGCGATCCGTACAGTGCTTCTAGGCAACTAAATCCAAAGGTAAGTCGGGTTCGATTTGGGATGATTTTTTTGGCGATGCTGGTTGCGGTACTTTTGTATCTCGACCGAATCTGCATGAGCACGGCCGCTGAAGCCGTGTCCAAGGACTTGTCGATATCGAAGACAGAACTCGATTGGTTGCTGGGGGCTTTTTTTTGGACCTATGCACTCGGCCAACTGCCAGCGGGCTGGTTGGGGGATCGATATGGTGCTCGATGGATGCTGCCGGCTTACATTGTGCTATGGTCGTTGAGCACCGGTTTGATGGGGATTGCCAACGGTTGGGCTGCTATTCTATTCCTTCGGCTGTGCTGCGGACTGTTTGAAGCCGGAGCTTATCCCGTTGCCGCCGGAATCGTAAGTCATTGGATGCCGATGGGTAGCCGCGGCATCGCGAGTTCTGTCGTGGCTGTGGGTGGGCGGCTTGGCGGTGCCGTCGCGCCCGTGCTGACCATACAGCTTATGCTCTGGTGGACCCTCGGTGATCAATGGTGGAGTGCCTCAAGCGATGCCGTAGCTTCCCCCACGAGCTGGCGACCAGTCGTGGTCCTCTACGGCGCGTTAGGGATTGCCATCGCCATGCTATTCGTTTGGCTGTTCCGCGATTCGCCAGAACAACATTCGGGTGTCAGCCCATCGGAACTCAATTTGATTCAAGGAGGCATGGGCTTAAACCTGAAACCAAAAACAAGAACGGCAATCCCGTTTGGAGCGATGTTGCGATCGATTCCAACTTGGCTGAACTGCTTTGTGCAGTTTGCTTCCAATATGGGTTGGGCTTTCTTAGTGACGAAGATGCCGCAGTATTTGAAGGACGTTCACGGATCATCGCAATCGGCGCAAGGTTGGCTTGTGAGCTTGCCGCTCATGGCCGGGATTGTCGGGTTGCTGCTCGGTGGGGTGTTCACCGACGCGATGACCCGGTCGCTCGGACTGCGATGGGGCCGAGCTATCGCGATGTGCGTCTCTCGAATCATTGTGGCTATCGCATTTTTTGGGTGCTCCTACGTTACGGATTCCCTTCAAGCGACCATGTATCTGGCAGTGGTCGGTTTTGCCACAGACCTTGGGATCGCCGCATGCTGGGCATACGGACAGGATGTAGGTGGCAAACACGTGGGTTCCGTTCTTGGCTGGACGAACATGTGGGGCAATTTTGGGGCGGCGTTGTCGCCCGTCATTCTCGGGGGAATCGTTGGACGCTTTGTTGAACCCAGAACGGGTTGGACCGCAGCATTTATCTGTTGTGCATTGCTCAACGTGGTCGCGGCGTTTGCTGCTATTGGCGTCAACGCGAAAAAACCGCTCGTTTAACCCCGTTTAACCCCGGCCATCGGCGTAAGGCGAGCGACAGACAGAAGACTACCAGGCCAGGCCAACCATGTGGCACGCCCAAAGCGATTAGCGATGGGGACTGTGTGGCACGCCCAAAGCGATTAGCGCGATTAGCGATGGGCGTGGGAAGTGTGGCAAATGACTCTAGCGATTCACCACGCCCTTCGTACCTCAGAGCGTGCCACCCGTGCCACCCGTGCCACCCGTGCCACCCAGTTTATAGGTAGATTTCAAACTGCCCCTCGCCTAAAAGCTGAACGCTGTTGCGTCGATGCCCTACCCCCTTCCAACTGGATGGGGTCGTCGGGTATTTTGTAGGGGGGTCATTGCTCACGTTTTTTGTATCCTCAATCCCTGGTTTTCATGTTCCGATCGAAGGCAGCCGTTGTTGGTACAGGATTCATTGGGCCAGTTCATATGGAAGGCCTGATGCGAGCTGGAGTGCAAGTCCAAGTGGTGCTCGGAACCAGTTTCGAAAAATCCAAGCGAACCGCGGATTTGTTTGGTATCAAAAAAGCTTATCGAGATCTCGATGAGCTAGTTGGCGATGACGAAGTGAACGTCGTTCATCTTACGAGCCCAAATCGGTTTCATTTCGAACAGACGATACGATGCTTAGACGCGGGCAAGCATGTCCTGTGTGAAAAGCCGCTTGCCATGAACTCGGACGAGAGCGGAGAGCTTGTACGACGGTCGAAGTTGGCAAGTGTCCTTACCGGGGTCAACTACAACGTTCGCTTCTATCCACTTTGTATAGAGGCAGCCGAACGGATTCGACGGGGAGACGTCGGTGACGTATTTCATATTTCTGGTAGCTATGTGCAGGATTGGTTGCACAAGCCAACCGACTTCAATTGGCGCGTTTTGTCCGACGATGGCGGTCCGCTCCGTGCGCTGGCCGATATTGGAACGCACTGGCTCGATCTGGTTCAATCCATCAGCCACTTGGAGATTCAATCGGTTTGTGCGGACTTGCAGACGGTCTACCCGATTCGACAACGGCCTCTCGGAGGCGTTGAGACTTTTTCCAGCAAAGTAAATCGGCAAGAGCAAAAGTTAGTCGATGTCCCAGTCGACACTGAGGACTATGGTGGAGTCATGCTGCGATTCAAAAACGGTGCTCGTGGCCTGATGCACGTCTCGCAGGTAACCGCCGGCCACAAGAATTGCATTCGGTGGGAAATCGCCGGTTCGAAACAAAGCCTTGCATGGAACAGCCAGCGGCCAGATGAACTGTGGTTGGGAAATCGCGACTGCGCCAACCAAACACTCCTTCGCGATCCCGGCTTGTTATCGGACACCGCTAGATCACACGCTCAGTATCCGGGGGGCCACAACGAAGGCTTCCCGGACACGTTTAAGCAACTGTTCCGATCTTTCTATACGGCAATTGAAAAACACGAGACCAGCGGCAAGATCCCCTTTGCGGACTACCCTACTTTCGCGGACGGGCATCGAGAAATCTTGCTGTGCGAAGCCATTCTCCGGAGTGCCCGCGAACAACGATGGATAGAATTGGGGACTCATGCCACTTAGCGATTCTACACTCATCGGTCTTTTAACCCACGAATCGGTCGGTGTCCGCTCGGCATCGTTAGAACTGCTCAGCGGTAGCTTTTCAACGGATGCTCGCTGGCTGCCACAGATCTTTGCGGCGTGGGATCGTTATGGCGCACAGGACGCATTTCCTGAATTCCCGCTTCTGACTCACTTTGCGATCCCGATTGAGCTGGTGAACGAGTGCATCGAGCGAGCGCAACGCATGTCGTCAGGAAGAGCCCTTACCGATCGCGTTTGCCGATGCGCCGGTAAACTCATTGAGGCGATATCGGTTGCACCCCCAGTGACTTTTGTAAATCATGTGGCTGCAATACATGATCTCAAACTACAGTCCAAAATTTTCTTTCGAGTCAACGATCAGAAGATGCACGCTCGCTGCGGTTGGATCGATCGAGAGTTTACCGATTTGGCGGAGACGTTGGCTCACAATCCTGGTAGCATCCTGAATCTGTACGAAGTGCTGGAGAGTCAATTCTTGCAAGGCCGAGCGGACGAAGTGCTCAAGTCGGCTTTCCAGTCGCTTCGATCCGATTTGCATGGCCAACATGATTTGCATGAACGAACGTTAGAGCAAGTGTCTCATGTTTGCCTGGAACTGGCTACGCGATATCGCATGGTTGGGTACGAATCCTGGTTTGTGGACCTCCTGGATCACAGTGAATCCTCAATCGCTGACGCGGCATCGGTTGGACTGGCCCGATGCCGAACCGACACTTTCCTGACGCTGATTGCGGATCGATTTGCCGATTATTCCAAATCGGGCCAATTGCGATCGATCGACGTATTAAGACGAGGTAGAATCCCCAAGACATCGGAGTTACTTCGGTTCTTGCGAGCTCATGGACATGGTACACAGGTTCAAAATGCATTGCGTGCGGCTGAAGTTCTGCAGTTCGACTTTTCGTCTTTGGAAGATTGGCTTGAAGCCTTGGTCGTCGTCGATGAACCCAGTTTCGAGCGATTGAAGGGGGCGTTAGGTATCGTCGAGCCCCTGACGGATTCGTTGTCAGTGGCTGACAAAACGAGAACCATGCAGCTTTTGCGGAGCCGATTCAAAGAATGACACGCTGCATACTAGCCATTGAATCGACCTGCGATGAGACCGCCGCTGCCATCATCACCGAGAACGGTAGCATCCTTGGCGAGTGCATTGCAACCCAAACCGAGCTTCATGAGCAGTTCCAAGGGGTTGTGCCCGAGATCGCCGCACGCGCTCACTTGGATCGTATTTTGCCAGTCATCGATACCGCCCTGCGGCACTCGAATACGACACAGGAGGACTTGATTGCTATTGCCGTCGCAACCTTTCCAGGATTGCCTGGTTCGCTTCTGGTTGGGCTGTCGGTAGCCAAAGGTTTGGCGCTAGCTTGGCGTAAGCCACTCGTTGGTATTAATCACGTGCAGGCTCACATCTACGCATGTGGGATGGGCAAGCAGGAAAGTGTCTTTCCGTGCGTTGGATTTGTGGTCAGCGGTGGCCACACGAGTTTGT
>JBBRJI010000327.1:0-6622 GCA_038219625.1 Pirellulales bacterium
GTGGCCGGTCGCGCTTCGCGGGGCATCGATATCGATATGAACGCGATTAGCGACACTGTTCAAACACTTGCAGCAGTTGCTTTGTTCGTAGACGGCCCGACACGCGTACGAGGCGTTGCACACAATCGACATAAGGAAACCGATCGCATCGGAGACTTGGCCTGTGAGCTACGTCGCCTCGGGGCAACCGTCGACGAGCACGACGATGGCTTGACGATTCACCCGCAGCCTCTCGTCGGTGTCGACTTGCTGACCTACCGTGATCATCGGATGGCGATGAGTTTGTCCTTGGTTGGACTGAAGGTTCCTGGTGTCCGTATCTTGGATCCCAAATGCACGGAGAAGACCTATCCAGAATTCTTTAAGGACATGGGTGTTGTATTAGGGCAGAAGCCCAAATACGAAGCAATTTAGTGTAGCACGGCACTCCGTGCCGTGTCTAGAATCACGGCACGGAGTGCCGTGCTACACTAGGCACAACCGTCTACAAACGCCAGCCATTCCTGCTCAAAGCCCGCAGCGGCACCGCTTACTTTGGGAACTCGAAACGCATCGATATGATGCATGCATCGCGCATTCCAACCTTGGCCGGAACCAAACAATATGGGTTTCTCATAGAGTGGCACTTCGGAATACCAAAGCCTGTTCATGCAAGTCACGCTCCATGCTCGCAACTGATGTCCATAGCATTCCTTGCAATCCTGGGAGAAACGAATCAGCTTGTTAACTTGAAGCAAGGGGCGACCTCCTGGCCGCGATGACGACTTTGAGTAACCGCGAATGCATGGTAGCCAATGCGATTTCCAAGGTCCAAGAGGGTGCGAGGCGTGAAACAACCTGAGTCCATACGAACGCCAACCTGCAAAGATCCAAAAGCGCCCTTGATGTTTCACCATGGAGCAATCCATCAATCGCCCTCGCAGGATCGTCTTTTCAAATACCCAACGATGCGGGAAGTCAACCGCGCGAAAAAGATCGACTCGTTTTACCGATTTCGATTCCGGCATCATGTAGATTTCGCCATCGTGCTCAAACACGAACGGATAGGACAAATGGTAGGGCTGCTTAAGGACAACGCCTAACGGCTCCCAATCCTGTAGGTTTTCACTGCGAGATGCACCGATGACCGCATTGTTAGAATTCTTTTGAAACAACTCAAAAAACAGATACCAAGCCCCATTGCGAAAGAGAGCAAATGGGTCGGCTACCGCCCTGCCATTCCATCGTACAAAGTCATTGCCTGTCACGATTGGGCTGGGTGGCCCGGTTGGTTTCAGACGGTCCAGACTGGATCCCCTCAAAAGCCCAATAGCCCAACAGCCCTCTTCCTGAGCGACCTCAATACCCATCCCGTCGGCCTTGGCTTTGGAGAAAGTACTGAAAAAGGTAGTACGCCAGGGTCGCTACGGCTTGGAGTGTGGCGGCCACGTAGGTCATTGCGGCCGCGGTCAAAACGCCGCTGACTTGCGAGAGTTCTTGAGCGTTGACGATCCCCAGCGATACCAGTTCGGTCTTAGCGCGGGAGCTGGCATCGAATTCGACAGGTAGGTTGATGAGCTGGAAGACCACGGTGGCCGAAAAACCAAGTACGAACAAGAGCATCGCTCCGGTGGCTAATTTACCCCACCCCATAGCTCCGAGGCCAATAGCCGCCATCAAAAATATTTGGCTTATGTTGCTACCGAAACTGGCAACGGGTACCGCCAAATTCCGTACTACCAATGGTGCATAGTGCTTTGCATCTTGCATAGCGTGTCCAACTTCGTGAGCCGCGATTCCAACCGAAGCGATCGAATACCCTTGGTACACGTCCGGACTCAACCGAACGACTTTCCCGGACGGGTCATAGTGATCCGAAAGATGGCCCTGGGCTTGTTCAATGGGAATATTCTGCAGACCATTGGCGTCGAGTATTCGTCGCGCGGCCATGGCTCCACTCATGCGTGCCGGAATCTGGCTGGTTCGCTGGTAGGCAGAACGAATCCACCACTGTGCACCCAAAGCGAGCAGCATGGGTGGGATCATAAACAGCAGGTAAAGCAGCATCGTAAGTATCCTCAAAAAATTGCAACATGGCAGTTCAGCAAAAGCCCAGTCAGGACGGTGCATTTTGCGTGCCGAATGTCGCTGTGGCGGTGTCGCTCAACCACACCGCTGCTTCTCGAGTTGACAGCCGGCAGCTACTTCAGTTCGCCGCAGTCTTTGATCTGGACGACGCCCTTAGTCTTACCAGAGTCGCTTCCAAAGCTTTCGATCTTCGTAACGATATCCATGCCTTCGATAACCTTACCGAAGATGACGTGTTTGCCATCCAAATGGGGTGTAGGAACCGTCGTGATGAAGAATTGAGATCCATTAGTATTCGGGCCAGCATTGGCCATGCTCAAAATTCCAGGCATGTCGTGACGAAACTTGAAGTTCTCGTCCTTGAACTTCTCTCCGTAAATGCTTTCCCCGCCGGTTCCATTTCCGCGTGTAAAATCTCCACCTTGCAACATGAATCGAGGAATCACGCGATGGAAATTGCTTTCCTTGAAATGCAACGGCTTGCCCGAAGCACCCTTTCCTTTTTCTCCGGTGCAAAGGCTACGGAAGTTTTCAACCGTTTTCGGCACATCGTCGCCGAACAAACCCATTACGATTCGTCCAGCATCTTTGCCGTCAATCGTGACATCAAAAAAAACTTTACTAGTAACTTTTCCATCTTTTGGTGAATCTGCAGCAAGAACCATAGTGACCATCGAGAGTAAGCAGGGAAGGAAAAACAAACGGGACATTCTCAAACTCCAAAGCGAATCAAATTGCGAACAAACGTCTGAGCGGATGGACAAAAGTCCTTGTCCATAACACGATTGGCTAAAGTATACCGAAAGTGCGCGACAATGGCAGGGTTACTTCACTCCTTGCAGAAATAGGGTTTTGACGAGTACAACCATTGATAGCAATTGTCTATCCGTCGACCCATGCACAGGGTATTACCATGAAAAATCGAATGAATAGCCGCCGTCACTTCTTGACAACGACCGGTCTGGGTTGCGTCGGACTCTCGGCTTCCCAACAACGGTTCCCAGCGTCTCTATCTGCGGCGGAGCTGTGGAATTCACCAATTGCCGCAGAACTTCTTCCGCTCCATCGATTCCCTCGCATGGTGCAAGAATGGATGGTTGCCCAAGTTCGCGAGGCAGAAAATCGTGGCAACGCACTGCGAGAGGCGTTGCATACTCGGGAGGATGCGCTCGGTTACGTGAAGTCCTGCCAAACGCGAATTCGACAATGCTTCGGGCCGGTCCCAGACAAAACACCGCTCAATGCTCGCACCACCCGCGTGATCGAACGAGACGCCTACCGGATCGAAAACGTGGTTTTTGAAAGCCGCCCAGGATATTTTGTCACCGCGAATTTATACATTCCCAAAGACCGCAAGTCACCCATGCCAGGTGTGGTCGGCACGTGCGGCCATTCGCTCAACGGCAAAGCCAATGAGGCCTATCAGTCTTTTGCCCAAGGGCTGGCACGAATGGGCTACGTGGTTCTGATTTTCGATCCAGTCGGTCAAGGGGAACGATTGCAGTATTTGACGCCAGACCTGAAATCAAGATACAAAGGGGGTGTTGGCGAACACATCCAGATGGGCAACCAGCAAGTGCTCATCGGCGAGTTCTTAGGAGCTTGGTTCGCTTGGGACGGAGTCAGAGCGCTCGATTATTTACTCACTCGGGAGGAGGTGGACCCAAATCACGTTGGGGTCACTGGCAATTCAGGCGGTGGTACGCAAACAACTTGGCTGTGCGGGGTCGAGCAGCGTTGGACCATGGCCGCACCGGCATGCTTTGTAACTACATTTCGTCGCAATGCAGAAAACGAACTGCCAGCGGACACCGAGCAATGCCCGCCACGCGTTTTAGCGTTGGGGCTCGATCATTCCGATTTCTTGGCGGCGCTTGCACCTAAGCCCATCGTCATTCTTGCGAAAGAGCGAGACTACTTTGACGTGCGCGGGGCCAACGAAGCCTTCCAGCGACTCAAGAAACTCTACACGCTTCTTGGCAAGCCTGACAACATCGAGCTTTTTGTTGGACCGACCTACCACGGCTATTCTCAGGAAAACCGCGAAGCCATGTACCAGTTCTTCAACAAGAAGACCGGCATCTCAAGTGCGCGCGTGGAACCGACGCTTGTCATAGAGAAGGATGAAACGCTTTGGTGCACCCCGCGAGGTACGATCAGCGATCTAGGGTCACGAACGCTGTTCTCCTTTACTCGCGATGCATCCAAAGCAATTGGAGACTCACGCGTGAAACTCAAGGGTGCTGCGTTGCAGCAAGCGGCTAGAGATTTGCTTAAGATGCCCGTCGACGATCCGTCTATCCCGGAATACAGAATCCTCCGCGGAATCGGAGCTAGAAAGTATCCGACCACCGGCTACTGCACGTATGCAGTCGAAACCGAGCCGGGCATACAAGCCTTAGTGACCCGATTGTTTGGCGAGCAACTCATGTCCCGTCCGCCACGCGGTCAAACTCGGGCCATACTCTATGTTTCGCATCGATCCGCCGATGCGGAATTGCGGGAGGAACCTCTCATGGACCAACTGCGAAAACAAGAACCTGATGCTTCTTTCTATGCGTGTGATGTCCGTGGCATCGGAGACTCACAACCAGACATCTGCGGAGCCAATACATTTCTGAACCCCTATGGCAGCGACTATTTTTTAGCGGCACATGGCCTCATGTTGGACAAACCCTATTTAGGGCAACGAACCTTCGACGTACTGAGAGTCATCACCTGGCTCGTCGATCAAGGTCACGAAGAAATCCATCTTGCAGGCAAGGGCTGGGGTGCAATTCCGGCAGCATTCGCGGCCCTGCTAAGCGAACGAGTGAAGCGAGTGACGCTCAAGAACGCCCTCGGGTCGTTTGCAGAGTTGGCAGAGACAGAAGACTACCGTTGGCCGTTCGCAATGCTGATACCCGACGTCCTGACGAAGATGGACCTGCCTGACTTGGTTCGTGAACTACAATCAAAACAGCTAAGCAACATCGCACCTTGGGGTCCAAACGATGGCGAGGCGTAAAGATTTGACGACACACCATGTCCAGTGGAATCTTCGGCTTCCAGCCTAAGTGTTGGGGTTCTTGCGTAGCGGAAGTTGCGTAGGCTTTCGGCGACTTCAAGAGGTAAATCCCAGTGGATTCGTCCTAACCACCGAAACTCTTGGCGAGTTCCGCTACCCCCCAATTAAGCATGGAAGAGGCACTAGTTCCTAACCTAGTGTAGGTTATAGCTGCCGCTCGCTGCGCATCCTGATCCTTTCCTTTGCAATCGAAAGCAAAACACAATGAAGTTTGTTCGCTACCAAGACTCCTCGGGCGCAACATCTTATGGTTGTCGCCACATCGACGGAAGAACCACACGGATCCTGGGTGACATTCTTGGCGATTACAAGGATTCCGGCGAATTTGTCACACCGGTGAAACTGCTGGCTCCGATCGAACCCCGCGACATCCTATGCATCGGCCTCAACTATCGGAAGCATGCCGCCGAGGGAAACAAGCCCATTCCTGAGTACCCGGTGGTCTTCATGAAAAACCTCGGCACTCTGCAAAACCCAGACGATCCCATTATCCTTCCGAGGCGGTTGCGAAGCGACTCGGTGGATTACGAATGCGAATTGGCCGTTGTGATCGGACGGGAATGCTACAACGTACCGAAAGCCCAGGCGCTAGACTACGTACTGGGCTACACCTGTGCCAACGATGTAAGCGCTCGCGACTGGCAGATTGAAAAGGGGGGGAGTCAATGGTGTCGCGGGAAGACCTTTGCAACCTTCTGTCCGCTTGGGCCATGGATCGTCACACGCGATGAAATCCCCAATCCGAACGCGCTAACCATCAAAACCGTGCTCAACGGTCAGACGATGCAGGATTGGAACACGAGCGACATGATTTTCGATGTGCCGACGCTGATCGAATTCCTGAGCGGCAGTACACGCTTATTGCCAGGCACCATCATTCTGACAGGAACGCCGCATGGAGTCGGCGCCGCACGCAAGCCGCCGGTTTTCCTCAAACCCGGTGACAAAGTCACAATTGAAATCGGCGGCATCGGCTCGCTCACCAACCCCGTGATTGAGGAGTAATTCGCTCGATATTCCATCCCGCTACCGAATTTTTACGGAATAGATCCCGAAAAAAGACTAGTTCCGCAATCTGGAATTGTTGCGTCACGCACGAATGATTTGCCATTCGGTGCTTTCTGCATGCCCCTGGCTTCACGCCAAGGGTTATGACCATCTATTTTAGAGAAATGGTAAAAATCCCCCGAGTAAAACTCGGGGGCATTTCACTGCACCGTAAGCAAAAAATTGGCGACAGTTGATTGTGATACGGTGATACGGTGGCCGTCGTCGTCGTCCCGGAGGAAAGCAGTGCTCATACTGATCTCTTTCAGGAACAAGTTTTACGCTCGAAAACATAAAGGAAAGGCTCATCCGGCGTTCCGGGGAGGTCATGCCAAAAGTCGCTCAACGAGCGAATTGAGCAGTGCTTTCCCTCGTTTTCGAGTGTTGTGAACGAACTGAAAGAACGCGAGGTAGAGCGGCAGCTTCTCTTGCGAGATGCCC
>JBBRJI010000328.1:0-6612 GCA_038219625.1 Pirellulales bacterium
GAACCGATCGAAATTGACACTCGCGTGATCGCCGCGACCAATCGAGATCTAAAAAAGTATGCCGAGGGCGGCCATTTTCGCGATGCGCCCAATTGCATCTTTGAATTCCAGTAACCCATCGTTGCCTTGAGCATCATCAAGTAACGGCGGAATAAAAGGCGTAATCAAAACCTTTGTTCCGTCCGGAAGAACGGCGTTGTCGATAGAAATCTGCCCGTTCTGAACCGTACCCTTGATAACCATGTGGCTGCTCCTAAAAATGAGTTCGTCAAACATCATTCTACTCGAGAGACGCCCAATTCGGGACCCGGATCGAATTAGATTTCGGGAACGTCAGCGGACTTTGGCCAATCGCGTCGCAAGTTGCTTCCGAAAAAGCTCCCAACTCAATGTCGCCGAAACGTCGCTAGACAGTTTGCCTATGCGCTTCGAAAAGCCCCACTCCAACAGCCACCGATAGATTCAAGCTTCGAACTGGTCCGATCATCGGTAGCGACAGGCATTGTGATTCAAACTGCTCCCGCACCGAATCAGGCAGGCCACTTGATTCGCTTCCAAAAACAAGCCAATCACCTAGTTGAAATGTTGCATCAACGTAACTGCGCGATGCAAATTTCGTAAAGAACCACGTTCGCTCCTTTGGCAACATGGGGAGCAAGTGGATCCATGAATCCACCGATTCCCAATCCAGATGCTGCCAGTAGTCCAAGCCGGCCCTTTGCAATTGCTTGTCGTCCAAGCGGAAACCGGTCGGCCGTACGATCCAAAGCTTGGCATTCAGGGCGACGCACGTTCGACCGATGTTCCCCGTGTTTTGAGGTATCTCGGGCTGATAAAGCACAACGTTGAATCGGGGTGTTGTCATTGTCGCCTCTTGCTCCGCAAAAGTGTGGGTTTGTATTTCGTGTGGCACGTCTCTGAGTTTACGAAGGGCGTGGTGAATCGCTGGAAACCTATGACGCAGTTCCCACGCCCACCGCTATTGCTCTGGGGCGTGCCACACGCACTTTCGCGGAGCGAAAGGCGACATTGCTAACGTGCCACAACCGCTTGTCGACGCTTTGGCATGCAAAGGATCGCCTCTACCACCATCGCAACAAGCATACTGATCAAGAACCATCGCCAAATCTCTTGGACCAAGCTCCTAGCAGATGCTCCCACCTCGATCCGAGACCAGTTCAACGCGCCGAACAAACTGGAAAGTGTTTCCGCTGGCACCAACTTGCCGCTGTCTTCCTCCCCAAGCCTATTCTGCGCAATCAATAGTTCGTCGCTGCGATAGACTCCCGGATGCTGCGAAAACTGATTGGACAAAACATTGGTATCGCCTGCGGTTTGTGTTGCGTTCTCAAAGAGTGCCCCTGCAGATTGTCCGACCGTTACCATCCGAGTCGAACCGATTCTTGCCGAGCCGGCTGCCAAGACCCGCTGTATCGCGATGTACATCACAATGCCGTCACTGGCAAAAGTCGAATCTCGCAAAGAAGGGGTCGTTGTGCAAACGTAGACTCCATTCTTGGCCGAACCGGCCGCGTCGATCCGCATCAGCAGCGGCAACTCGTCGCTCATCGCCGCCAATACCGTTCCTTCCGCCTGCAATTTACAAATACGTTTGATCCCGAGTTGTCCGACCGGCAACGGTGCACCGTTGAGCGTGTTTCCTAACAGTTCGGAATCATTTCGCCATTGCTTCACCCTGGCGAGCGTTGGATCTGTCTCGGCATTCTCAGGTCCCAAATTCGGGTTCGCGTCCAAGCTCTGCCAACCGGTCCATTGCACCCCGAGCGCAACCGTGTCATTGGGTGTTTCCGGCGGGAAGAGCAAAACTTGCCCACCTTCGGCAATGAATTGCGTCAGCAGCTCCAGCGATCGGCCCTCAGGCAATTGCTCGTGCCAAACCACCAAAGCCACCGTATTCCAATCGATCGAGTCCAACTGCGAGGATGCGACCGTTTCGGTCTCGCACTCAATCGCTTGTTCAGGCGAGATGTTCGTGCACAATTCGATGGCCTCGATGACGCGAGGGTTGTCGCTCACTATGACCGTTCGCCTAGCAGGTGGCTTTTCATAAACGAAGTAGCTGGTGTTGTCGGCGGAATTGGTATCGCCGGGAATTCGAACCAATCCCCAACCCTTATCCAGACTGGCGTTGTCGTTTTCCGACGATAGAGCAATCCGGTAGTCGTTGACTTCTGCCGACTCCGACTGCAAGTCGACGTTAACCACACTGCGAGCCCCACCTACCTCGACCTCGACCGGAATCTGCAACGCGGTCGGCGCGGTGGAGCCAAGCGTTCGCTCGATCTTGAAGCTCAGCGAAAGCTCAACCCCCTGCGACCCCTTGACTCGCTTGGCATTCACAACTCGAATCGATCGGTTTTCATTCGAGGCCGCACCTAGATCCAAAACGTGGAATCGAATCTCTTGTGGCAGTCCGATAAAGCCCTCCCGATCGGCGGCCCATCTGCCATCGCGGCTTCGCCAATCGCTCTCGCGCATGTCCGAACAGATCCAAACGTTGACGTTTCCAGCCCGGTTGTTTTTGATGTAGAGCAACGCCCGTTCAAGCATCCCAGGAATATCGCTGGTCATTCCATTGCCAACCAAGGAAGGATCGGAAATCATGCTGGCCGCCGATTCGAATTCAATCGGTTTCTCGTGAGCCGAATCGAACACCGCGACTCGCTGCACACCTAGGGTCTTGAGCGTGTTGGAAAGTTGCAACAACGCCGCTTGAAGCTTCGACATACCAGTCCCAGCTTGCGTTTCCTGCATGCTTGGCGAACGGTCCAACAGCACGATGGCTACTTCACTGGATCGACTACCTAGCAACCCAATCAATCCGCTGGCCAATGGCCGAGAGGTAAAAAAAATGAGGCACGCGACTGCCAACGCCCGCATCAGCAGAATCAGCCATTGTCGAAGCTTGGTGTAGCCACTCGACATTCGGCTGGCTTGCATCAAAAACATCATGGCCGCCCAAGGAACTGTTTGAAAGCGCCTTTGATTGACCAGATGGATAATGATCGGAACGGCGATCAGCGGCAAAGCCAATAGGATCCATGGCTGAATAAAATTCATCGGACGCCCCTGCCACGAGTTCGTCCCACGAGGAATCGCATCATAGGATGCTCATACCCTTCGCTGGTGATCACGCGATGGTAGTCCACGGCCGTCTCAAGCACGATGCGTTGCAAATCGGTCAAGTACGTTTTTAATGCGCGATGGTATCGGTCCACAATCTCCGTAGGCTCGACAAACAAGGGTGGTCCACCCTCCATATCCGTAAAGCGAACTGGACGCGTGAACGCGAACTCCATTTCAAGCGGATCCAGCAGATGAAAGGCAGCCACATCATGCTTGCGAAATCGAAGGTGCTCAAAGCAGCCCTTCAATACTGCTGGATCCACGAAGAAGTCCGAGATAATGATCACGAGCGCTCGCTGTCGGACCGTTTCGGCCAACTCGTTCAAGATGGCTGGCAACTGAGTATCCCCCGCTGGCTTGGCATTTTCAAGCGTATCGAGAATCACCTTAAGGTGGGCGGCGGATCGCCGTGGTGGAATGTTTTGTACAATCTTTTCGGCAACGCAAGTCAATCCGACTGCATCCCCTTGCTGGGCCGCCAAATAGGCCATCGAGGCAGCAATTTGCCTGGCGTATTCGATCTTGGTGGTTTGCCCTTTGGAGGCATAGGCCATCGATCCGCTCGTGTCGACGACAACACAACACCGTAGATTTGTATCCGCCTCAAACTCCTTGACGTAGTATCGGTCGGTTCGACCAAAGGCACGCCAGTCGAGACGTCTCAAGTCGTCGCCCGGTACGTACTTTCGATATTCGGCAAACTCCACGCTCGAGCCGCGATGGGGAGAGGAATGACGGCCAGAAATATTGCCTTGCATGGCATGCCGCGACATGAGCGGCACGGCAGACAGACGCGATAGAATTTGCGGATCAAGAAAGGAGCGAGTGATTGGGAGCATATGTTAAGCGTTAGCCTATTCCATTTCCTCAACCAAACGCTCCACAATTTTCTTGGCCGTCATACCTTCGGCTTGGGCAGCAAAGGTCGTAATAATACGGTGCGTAAGGACCGGCCGGGCGACCGCCTGAATGTCTTCCATCCGAACCATGTAACTGCCGAGAAGGGCAGCGCGGCTCTTGGCGCCTAGAATCAAATTTTGAACAGCTCGCGGACCAGCCCCCCAACTGACGTAGGGCTTAAGCCAGGCTGGCGCCGTGTCCCCTAGTGGTCGCGTTTTGCGGACCAGGCGGGCTGCGAAACTGTAAATATGGTCCGGTACGGGAAGGCGTCGAACCAAGCGTTGATGTGCGATGATTTCATCGGCACCCATCAACGCATTGAGTTTCACTAGATCGTCACCGGTAGTCGTTCGAGCGATTTGGATTTCCTCTTCTTCACTTGGATAATCCAGCTCGACCAAGAACATGAATCGATCGAGCTGAGCTTCTGGCAGCGGATAGGTGCCTTCTTGTTCGACTGGGTTCTGGGTTGCAAGAACCATGAACGGAGACGTTAATTCAAACGACTTGCCGAGGACCGTAACCCTTTGTTCCTGCATGGCTTCGAGCAAGGCCGCCTGGGTCTTTGGCGGAGCGCGATTGATTTCGTCAGCCAAGATGATATTCGAGAAAATTGGACCTTGGATGAATTGGAATTCACGGCGACCTTCTTGCGTTTCTTGGAGGATGTCGGTCCCGGTAATATCCATCGGCATCAGGTCCGGGGTGAATTGAATGCGACTGAATCCCAGCGACATGGTTTCCGCAATCTTGCTCACCAGCAACGTTTTTGCCAGACCAGGCACCCCCATGAGCAGGGCATGGCGGCGAGCGAAAAGGCAAATCGCCAGTTGTTCGATGACGGCTTTTTGCCCGACAATGACTTTTCCGAGTTCGGCGGCAAATTGAGAATAGGCCGTTCGCAGGTGGTCGATGGCCTGCACATCATGGTCCGTAAGAGAATGGGCAGTTGCGGCACCAGGCACGGCAGAATGATTCATGGAAAAACAAGTGTGTAAAGGAATGCTGACAGAAACTACCTCCAGGTTTAGACCAAGCCAAAGCAGAATGCAATAGGCCCCGCCTCG
This sequence comes from Pirellulales bacterium, assembly GCA_038219625.1. Taxonomy (GTDB): domain Bacteria; phylum Planctomycetota; class Planctomycetia; order Pirellulales; family Pirellulaceae; genus JBKCUI01. The sequence continues at coordinate 5,115 of JBBRJI010000328.1, forward strand.
TTCCCCAAAACAAGTCAAGCCGATCTATCGGTTTCCACCAAGTCGCAAGGCAATTTGACGAAATTTTAGAGACTTCTCGGTCATCGCCACCATTGATAGTGCTCGTTCCCTGGCTCCGCCTGGGAATGCACTGCTCCCGAGGCTCTGCCTCGCTTCGCAACGAGGGCCGAGAGCGAATAATCGCAGCATCGGCAGGCAGAGCCTGCATTTCAGTGGGTTCCAAGGCAGAGCTTTGGAACCAGTTGATGGCGATCGGCGAGAAGTGTCGAATTTTGCAGTTTATTTGGGCGAGTGAAGGCGTGTGTAGAGCGAAACGAAGAAACATTGGTTAACGCAAATGTTTTGTTTTGCCCCTTCAGAGCAACGTTTGACGTTTTGCGGTTACCCAGGGCGGCGATTCGCGACGTTCCGTCGCTACTCTCTGCCCTGGTATGATGTTGCTGCCCCATTCGGGGCGACGTTTCCACTGTTGTAAGAAAAACTGTTTCCATGTTCGCTGATTCTTCCATCACCAAGCCACCCAGCGTGCTCTCTGTCGCTCAGATTCGACAGGTGGATGCCGTTGCAGTTCGGGACTTTGGCATGAACAGTCTCGTCTTGATGGAGAACGCCGGTCGAGGCTGCGCGGATTTCATCGACGTGCGACTGAATCGATCTAGCGGAATCGTAGTCTTGTGCGGGCCGGGTAATAACGGTGGGGATGGACTAGTGATCGCAAGACATCTGCATGCGATGGGGCATCATACAAGTCTCTGGATGATCGCGGAACGGGCCAAACTATCGCAGGACGCCGATGCCAACTTAAGAATTGTCGAACACACCAAGATACGGTTAAGCTGGATTACGGAGCGGCTTTCTACGCCGGAAATGGAACAAGCCTGGAGTCAATTGCGATTCGACTGTGGAAGCAACGTTGTCGTCGTCGATGCTCTGTTGGGAACCGGCGCGACTGGCAAACCGCGAGCTCTCATGGCAGACGTAATACGACTGGTCAACGCGGCTTCACTGCAACGCGTCGCGATCGATATTCCCACCGGGCTCGATGCGGAAACAGGAAAGCCTTCCGATCCCACGTTCCAGGCCGATACTACCTTGACTTTTGTGGCCAAAAAGCCTGGCTTCGCGGAACCTGGTGCGGCCGCGTATTTGGGAGAGGTTCGGGTTCTGCCAATCGGGGTACCGCCGGAGGTCTTCGATCGTATTTAGTGCATTGAACTTGACCCCAGGGCAATTTTTCCCATATGGTCCCGCTTGCCCGTCCGATTATGCGTCTGCGTGAATGCGTCGGTGTACTTTTCGTCGATTCATCGTGTCTGAAATAAGTGATAGAGCGCCCGTGAAAAGGAAGTAAGGTTGCATTGATGCGCATGAGTACGACCCGCGAGATTGCTTGTGCGATGCTCCTTTTCGTGATAGCGATACCATTCGCTACGGCCCAAACGCCAACGGCACCGGCAAGCCAGTCCCTCTACATGGTTATTCGACGGGATGTCGATGT
>JBBRJI010000329.1:0-6600 GCA_038219625.1 Pirellulales bacterium
GTATAGTTATTTCATTAGGACGCCCCCACGCTGCTGTAGCGGGTCACCCACCCGATTCGACACGACACATGCCGAACGACTTCTTGCGCCCCAAAGCACATAATGCTTTGAAGACTTAAACTTATGCTGCCTATGATGGTAATGCATAAATCATTCTTGCGTTAGACGTTTCCGTCAGTTTGCTGAACCGATTCCGGTGCTTCGTCGGGCGGTTCCTTGGGCGGTTCCTCAGGCGGCTCGATAGGAGGAACCGAATCCTCCGCCGCCAGCTCCGATGCTATGTCTTGAGCAACAACATCCACCGTCGGAGGGGGAAGGGGCGAAACCCCTTCTTTCCGATCTAGCTCTTCCGTCGCTTTTCTTTCCCGGTCCAATTTATCTTGCTGCTTGCGTTCATCCTCGGCCGCTTCTTGCTCTTCCGCCTTGGTTTCGGCTTGCTCGACGATCGCGTCCACTTCTTCTTCCGACCAATTACCCATTTCCATCAACGCATCAGGCTCGATGACCGACAAATCGTCGTACGACAAGTATCCCTGCTCGACTAATTGCTGGGCAACCGACTCGTTCATGCCCTCAATTTCCATGAAACCCTCCATGGCACGCTCGATTTGGCGTTCCAATTCCGTTGCCGTCATGATTTCGATGTCCCAGCTACACAGCTTGCTGGCCAAACGAACATTCTGGCCATAACGACCGATTGCCTGAGATAAGTGCTCTTCACTAACCAAGGCGATGGCTCTCCCAATCATGTCGCAGAGGAGCACTTGCTCCACTTCTGCTGGCTGCAAGGCATTAGGAATCAATACCATCGGGTCATCGCTCCAACGAACAATGTCGATTCGCTCGCCCGCCAGCTCTCCGGTTACATTTTTGATTCGGTTCCCTCGCATTCCAACGCAAGCCCCAACGCAGTCGATCCGTTGGTCGCTGCTGCTAACCGCGACTTTGCTTCGATAGCCAGGCTCGCGACTAATCGCGTTGATTCGGATGACACCTTCCGCAATTTCCGGGATTTCCTGCTCAAACAAACGCTGAATCAAAGTGGTTTTGGTGCGAGACAGAATGATTTTGACGCGGTTCCCAGCGGCTTTGACTTCGTAGATGACGGCTCGCACTCGCGACCCGTTATGGTAGCTTTCGCCAGGGATTTGCTCACTTCGTGGAAGAATTGCCTCGACGTTTCCAAGTTGTACGATCGTGACTCCCCGCTCGGTTCGCTGAACGATTCCAGTGACCAGTTGGCCTATTTGGGTGTAAAACTCGTCTAAGCGAGCATCGCGTTCCGCTTCCTTGAGTTTTTGAATAATGACCTGCTTCGCCGTCTGAGCTCCAATCCGGCCGATTTCGTCTTCGCTCAAGTTCCGACCGTTCACCGTAGCCAAAATCGCGCCTCCATCACGCGCAATCTTGACGATAACATCGGATTCTTCTCCGAATTGTCGTTTGGCGGCTGTTACTAAAGCAGATTCAATTGCCAAGATGACCAACTCCGGGTCAATCTGCTTTTCTCGATGCAACGAATCTACAATTCGGAGCAATTCTTGTGGATTCATTCCGCTGTTATCTGTTGGGTTGGTAGTTTTTGGTAGGGCGGTGGTGAATTCAGAGCCCCAATTTCACTATCCCCCCGTGTCGTGCGCAACAATCGGAAAAGCTATCGCCCGGCCCTCGAAATGTCAACCGCCAATTGAACTTACGCCCCTGGGCGCAGCTTACTCCTTGCGGATAATGCAGCCATGAATTCGCCTAACGATTACGACACCATTATTATTGGCGCAGGAATGAGCGGCTTGGCCGCTGGAATTCGTCTAGCGCATTACGATCAAAGAGTCTGTGTTTTAGAAAAGCACTGGACTATTGGTGGACTGAACTCTTTCTACCGTGTCAACGGTCGGAACTACGACGTCGGCCTTCATGCCATGACCAATTTCACCGAAAAAGGAGTCAAGAAAGGTCCTCTCGCGCGACTTCTCAAGCAACTTCGATTCCGTTGGGATGATTTTCAGTTGGCCGAGCAAAAAGGCTCTCGAATTGCCTTCCCCAGCCTTACTTTGGATTTCAACAACGATATCGAATTGCTTCGGTCCGAAGTAAACGCCAAGTTCCCACACCAAAAAGATGCATTTCAGAACTTGCTCGATAGACTGGTAGAGTATGACGATCTAGCTCAAGAAGATTTTCAATTGTCCACTCGCAAGATTCTCTCCGAAATCTTCAACGAGCCCTTGCTGATCGAAATGCTTCTGTGTCCCCTCATGTGGTACGGCAATGCTCGCGAGTACGATATGGATTGGGGGCAATTCTGCATCATGTTTCGCAGCATTTTTCTTGAGGGCTTCGCTCGCCCCTTCAAAGGTGTTCGACTGATTCTCAAGCAATTGGTTCGCCGATTTCGCGAACTCGGCGGTGACTTGAGACTGCGAAGCGGTGTCGCCAGGATCTGCGTGGATGGCAATCACGCGGTGGGCGTGGAGCTTGAAAACGGAACCATGCTTACAGCCAAACGCATTCTCTCCAGCGCGGGCGTCGTGGAAACCATGCGACTTTGCGATGATAATTCGGTATCCGAAGTTTACATGGCTGGCGAAATGTCCTTCATCGAATCGATCTCCGTACTCGAATGCCAGCCAAAATCCTTCGGATTTGATAAGACAATTGTCTTCTTCAACGACTCGGACCAATTCCATTGGAGCAAACCACAAAACCGGCTGTGCGATCTTCGTACCGGTGTGATCTGCTCGCCAAACAACTACGCCTATTCTAGCGCCGAAGGGGAATTGGAAGCTGGCTTCATTAGGTTAACTACCATTGCTGACCACAATCGCTGGTCTGAGTTACCGGGCGAACAATACGGAGCAGAGAAACTCCGATGGTACGATGAATCCGTTGCGGCCGCAGTTCGATTCATGCCCGACTTCCGACGGCACGTGATCGATACCGATATTTTTACCCCAAAAACGATACGTCGGTTTACCTCGCATGACAACGGTGCGGTGTACGGTGCCCCTCAAAAACAACTTGATGGAACCACCCGTCTTAACAATCTATTCCTCTGCGGTACCGACCAAGGCTTTGTGGGGATCGTGGGTGCCATCGTCAGCGGAATCTCTATGGCAAACCAACACTGTTTGTTAGTGGACTGAATTGGCTGACCGCATCACTGTCGATTTATCACCGAAGCGTTCGTTTTTGGTTACAATGTAGACGTGTGGCACGGCACTCCGTCCCGTGATTCTCGCCTCGACCTCAGCCAAAATAAATGATTTCGATCGTCGTCCCCCTTTTTAACGAACAAGACTCTCTGGAAGAGCTCACGCTGCGAATTCAACAAGCCGTGACTGCCGATGTCTTAGGGGACTACGAAGTCCTCTTGATCGACGACGGTTCTACCGATCTTTCTTGGTCGATCATTGAGGAATTAAGTCAACTTCATCCGATGGTTCATGGCATCCGATTCCGACGCAATTTCGGTAAGGCTGCCGCGCTAGCTGCCGGCTTCGCAGTCGCAAAAGGTCGCTTCATCGTGACCATGGATGCCGATCTTCAAGACGACCCAAAAGAACTCGTGCGGCTCATCGAGAAACTCAATTCAGGCTATGACGTCGTGAGCGGATGGAAACAAACACGCTACGATCCTTGGCACAAACGATGGCCATCCCTTGTTTTTAACGGAATCCTTCGCAAGTTTTCTCGACTCCATTTGCATGACTTCAATTGCGGACTCAAGGCATATCGTCGAGAAGTCCTGGTTGAAATTACGTTGTACGGTGAAATGCATCGCTTCATTCCCGTTCTGGCAGCCGCAAGAGGTTTTCGAGTCACAGAGATCGCTGTCCAACATCATCCTCGAGTCCATGGTGTCTCCAAGTACGGTGTCTCTCGGATCCTCAAAGGCTTTCTCGATCTCTTTACGGTTGTCTTCTTGACCCGCTTCCGATATCGACCACAACACTTGCTCGGCGGTATCGGTCTGGCTGCATGCACGCTAGCAGCGGTCTTGCTCGTCGGACTCATGGCGGCTTGGGTTGTTAGCAGGCTCGATTTGGGACTTCTACCCATCAATTTGCACGAACGCCCACTCTTCTACTTATCGATGGTCTTGTTCGTGCTCGGGTCACAGATGATCGGCGTCGGTCTGCTGGCGGAATTGGTCGTTGCCAATGCTGGTAACCGAACCGGTCCCTTTTCGATTGCCAAGACGACGCCATTGTTAGACATTGAAAAGTTAGCGCAAACTCGCCAAGAACTCGATCCAGCAGGCATCTCATCGTGAGCCAATCTCTTCCAACAACAGAATCGAATTGGCGATTCAAGGATGTCGCTTGGCTGCTGATCGGTATCGCCACGGTGATTCAAGTGGCGAGAATACTGGGCATGACCGCCGTGCATGGAGAACTTCCCTTCCTCAGCGCCAACGATCGCTCTCGATGGTGTGCGATCGCAGCCTTGACCGAGGATGGCAAATGGGAAATCGACCGGATCACGGAGCTTCTCGATAGCAGAGAAAAGTCCAAAATCTGGAACTCGATCGACATCGTTCGACATCGAGGAGCCGACGGCAAAGAACATTTTTATTCGAGTAAGCCGCCGCTGCTAACGGCACTGTACGCGGCTGTTTGCAAACCGGTCACATGGGTCTTCGGTAAGAAACTCACCGAAGAGCCCTTCTTGATTGGGCGAGTGGTGATGCTCCTGGTCAATGTTCTCCCGCTAGCGTTGTGGTGGATTTGGCTAGCCTACTGGCTCGAAAAAAATGTCGCAGATGGGTGGTCACGTTTCGTCCTGTTGAACATGGCCCTTTGGGGAACATTTCTCACCACTTTTGCAGCCACCCTCAACAATCATTTGCATGCCGCGTTGTTTTTTGCCATGAGTCTCGGCCTCGTGTGGCAAATAATCAATGCAAACAAGCTCGGGCAAAGCAAATCTTGGTGGATCTGGATTGCGTGTGGACTATGTGCTGGACTGACGGTTGCATGTGAGTTGCCAGCGTTGGCGTGGTCCGCTGCTGCTGGTGTGATTCTTTTGGTGATCGATTGGCGCAAGTTCTTGTCGGGGTATTTGCTCGCCAATGCGCTAGTTGCGATTGCGTTCTTTGCGACCAACTACTGGGCTCATCAGGACCTGCGACCGCCATATGCTCATCGAGGTGTCGGAACATCGATCGCTACCATTCTAAAAGAGCCGGAAAACGCCGAAGCCCCTGCGATCGACGCCGTCATCGAACAAGCCAATCAACATGGTTACGCCTTCACCGACAAAGCCACCATCATTCCGGCAAGGCTGACCAATGTCATGCAGTTCATCGACGATTCCGTGGGCCAACGTGTGGCCATTGAATCGAAGGATGGCAATTGGCGGATTTCCCATTGGGACGATTGGTACGATTTTCCAAAATCGTATTGGTTGCCTGGCAATAAGAAGGGGGTCGACCGCGGTGAACCCGACCCCTGGTTGTATGCATTGCACTTCACCGTCGGGCATCACGGCATCTTTTCGCTGACCCCGTTTTGGCTCTTGGGGATCGTTGGTGCGGCACTCTGGATACGCAGCAAATGGGATTCTTCCCATGGATGGAAGGGCTTGCTGGTTTCCGAAACCGGCGTCGCACTCGCACTGATGGCCGTGTCGCTGGCTTGCTTTGTTTTTTATGCAACACGCGTCGTCGAAGATCGCAATTATGGCGGCGTTTGCAGCGGCTTCCGCTGGGTGTTTTGGCTAGTGCCCGCTTGGCTATGGCTTTGCGTACCAGCCGTTGAAATGGCAAGCCGTTTCTCTACTCTGCGTAAACTCATTGGACTATTATTGTTGATCAGCATTTTTTCGGCTGCAATTCCGTGGCCAAACCCGTGGACCCATCCATGGCCCTACCGGGCTGCATTGTGGCTCTATCCCGAGCCACCCGAAGTAAAACTACCCGAAGTAAAACCTTAGCATCGGACAGACGAAAAGTGATTCCATGTCAAAGCCAAATTGTTTAGCACCCAATGTCGCCTTTCGCTCTGCGAAAGTTGCGCATCTTTCGCGGAGCGAAAGGCGACGCTGGGCGACTCTCTTTGCACTTAGCCTTGCGATCGCTTCGATCGCAACATGCAGCTCCATTCACGCACAAGTGCCGGTACCAGATCCCGCTGCGATCGAATTTTTTGAAAAAAGCGTCCGGCCGCTTTTAGTAACGCATTGCTACGAATGCCATTCTGGCAAAGAACGAAATGGTGGCCTGCTTCTCGATTACCGTGATGGGTTGCTTGTAGGCGGGGATTCGGGGCCGGCCATTCAACCTGGCCATCCGGAAAAAAGTTTATTGATGCAAGCTGTTCATTACAAGAATCCGGACTTGCAGATGCCACCGAAGTCTGCGCTATCTCCATCGGACGTTGCCAATCTCGAACGTTGGATATCCATCGGCGCACCCGACACACGCGTTCAACCAAGCGACTCGCAATCGCCCGGTCCCACGGGCATGACTGTCGAAGCAGGACGTAAGTTTTGGTCCATGCAACCTGTCGCCAATGTCGCTCTCCCAAAGGTGTCGAACGCCGAATGGGTAAGCACGCCGATCGACTACTTTCTACTCGCCAAGCTTGAAGCCAACCAAAT
>JBBRJI010000330.1:0-6593 GCA_038219625.1 Pirellulales bacterium
CCCCTCGAGTCGCGCACCTGGCAATGATTGGACCACATTGGCTGAGGGCTTGAGGCTCGGCAGAGCATCTTCGCAACGGGCAACTTCGAGACTACTGAGGAACTCCATTTGATTGGCTAACTCATGGAAAGCCAATCGATACTGTCGTGTGCTTTGCCAAACTCTGCCTATCCGAACCGTTAGCGGTGCGACCAGCCCAATCATACTAACGACCAGTGTGGCAGCGACCACCACTTCCGTGATCGTAAGTCCGCGACGCGAATGGGTTCTACGTTGATTCATTTTGGCCGCCTCATCCCGCTAAGGACTGAACCATATTCGTTAGGACACTAAAGAAAGAAAAACAAATCCACAGAACAATTGCCGCAAAGACAAGAATGACAACCGGGTGAAGGAAGGTCGTAAGCATCACCATCCTTTGCTTCGCAATCTCGTGCTTGACGGTCGCTAAGCGACGAAGCGTCCAGGACTGCACACTTCGATTGGATGATCCCGTCACCGCTCGAAATTCCTCCGGTGAAATGATCTTAGCATCCACCAGACTGGACCAGGCAGGTGCACCTTGTTCGACTTCGTTTCGTGCCATCAGTAGGCGTTGCCGAATGTTTCTGTCGAAATGATACTTGGCTAATGTTGAAAGTGAACCGGCAAGAGGTCGCCCTGCTTCGACTGTGACAGAAAGCATCCGCAACAACTGCGCAGAGCGTGACAACGATGCTCGTCGAAACAGGCGATCTTCGACTTCTCGTCGGAAAAACCGTCGAGAACGAGAGGACCAAACGATCCACCCCAATGCGAAGAATGCCAGGCCTATCCACAACGCGTAGGCGGAGACAAATTCCCAAAATACTAGGAGGCGATAAAACGAGATCGGTGGTTTTATCTCAAATTCGTCCAACATCTTTCGAATTGTTGGAGAAATAAAATACATGAGGAATAGAAGTATCAAGACGATCGCAGCAGCCAATACAGCCCAGTAACCCCGAGCATTGATTTGCATCGTACGCGCCTCGTCCACTGTTGGTTTCTCAGTCGCAAGCAGTTGCTCAAAGGTTTGAGCAAGCGTGCCCGACTGGCTCCCATATCTCAGTGCCAAAACAACACTCTGGCTTAAGACATCGGGCGTTTTTTCCAAGGCATTCACCAATGTCGTATTCGCATTTAGTCGCTGAGCCAATTGAAGGAGTCTTCGTCGATATCCTCCGCGATGCTCAACGGCTAACGCACCCACCAGCGGCTTTGGATCAAGACGCTCGGCATTGCATATCGCCAGAAGACTCAAAAGCGAGTATTGCTTCGATTCCAACTTTTCTCCTGGCCACCAGGTAGACAAATACCATGTGGGACCTGCCTTCTTCCAAAATGGCACTCGGGACACCTGACTTGAAGTTGACGCGCGAAGAATTGTCTTGATTTCTGACTTCCATTTATCAAACATGATCCCAGGTCCTTTCTAACCGCTAAGACCGGTGACGAGTGAGATCAATGGCATGAAAAGGGCAATCACAACATACCCAACGCAGAGGCCAATTCCAACGATCGAGAGTGGAGCCAAAAAGCCTTCGGACCAGCTAAACCTCAAGCGTACTCGATCGAAATAGATAGTCGAAACTTGTCGGAGCAACGCGATCGAAGGCCCTCCGTTTGGCCCGGCCTCCAATGCTCGGACTACTAAACTTGGAAAGTTGTGCGCTACCGCGGAATCGTAATTAAACTTTTCCGACGTCCCAATGTCCCTGCTGAGCACTCTTGACGCATGGCGAAATTGTGTGCTTTGACTTGATCGTCCAGCAATGAGGATCGCCTCTTGAAGCGGCGCGCCAATATTGAGCAACTCGGCCAAAGTGGAAGTGAAGCGGGCCATCGCCTTGACATTGTCAGTACTGCCCGTTGATAAACTACCAAAAAACCAGTTCGACTCCGCTTCACGCCGGATCCAGTGAAATAGACGTCGTAGCCCCCATACCACCACCAAGACAGCCAGAATGGTCAAGCAAGTTACGATAGGTTGCTCCCTGATGGGACGACTCATTGACAGGAGGGACTGTGTTGCAAAAGGTAACTTCAACTCAAACTCCCGAAACATCTTCTCAAACGTCGGAAGGACGGTTATCGAAAGAAAGACAAACATTAGGATCGCACTTCCGAAGATCACTAGGGGATACGCAAATGTACGCCATTTGCTCCTTCGATTCTCTTCGGCAAAGGTCACATCGCTCAGGATTTGTCGGAAACCCTCTGTCGATCCATCTGCGGTAAAACCACGTAGCAGGAGAGGCAGCCAAACGGCTTTGGAACCATCTCCAACAAATTGTTCAGTTGCGGCATCTCCACGCAGAGCAATAACTAAGTCGCGAACATCCTTACCTATCTGTCTCGATTTCGTTTCTTCAGAAAACGCCTCAATCGCATTGGCCAACCTCGTTCTGCGCGCTAAAGCCGCGTCAATACGTTGGTAGAATTCCGGGCGTTGAATTGTCTCTGCCATTTCGATTGCTCCTTATGGGCGGGTTAACGAAGTAAGGAGCTCAATCATCGGACCAAAGAGACTTAATCCGAACCCCAACACGAGTACCCCACCCAAGATCGCCCCCATCAAAACAGGAAGCCAACTCCGCCAATGCGACGCGCGCGACTGCGCAAGATCGCGATAAGCAAGGGCTGAAAAATGCAAGGCAATGGCCCGGTCCTCCGAACTCACATCATTGCCAAACGCCCATTTCAATAGCGGTGGCATTCCGATGGGAGTCGTGCTAGTTTCAGCGGCTTGTATGTTCCGCGTCGCCTTGCCGTTCGGAAAATCGCCTAACATCATGCCTGCTTGCTCAACCGAGTGTTCATGCTTAAGCAGATTGGCAAAACCCTCTGCATAGTTGGCTCTCTGAATCGCTTCAAAGACATTTTTCCGTCCTGGAAATCTAAGCAAGCTCCATCGTGAGCGATGCCTAGTCCAAATCACCAAGCCCGAGACAACCAAAAGTGGTACTGCCGTACCCCAGATCCAGATGGATTGCCTTAGCATCGTTAACCATTGCATTCCCCAAGCGGGTGCGGATCCAATTTGGAAGTGGATGGCTTGGAGTTTGGGTTCAAGCTGAAGCACCAAAAACAGAAATCCCAAGTAAACCATCCCCAACAGGATGAGCGGCTGCAAAAAGGCGATGTTAACCACTCGCTCGATCTCACGACGCCCGCCTGCGCAGTCGCTCAAGGCAGTGAGCGCTTCGATCGACTCATCGCAGTACAACCAAGTTAACAAGGAGGAGCGATATTGCGACGGCAGTTCCGGATCGTATTCAAGAATTTGGCGGAGAGTAATTCCTCGCGCCATCCCAATCGCGATCCCGGAATTGATCTTGTCTAGCGATCTCGACAAATCTTCAGTCCGCCCTGAGAGGTCCAACGCAATCGGTACTCCGGCACTAGCCAGCTTTAACAAGGTTGCGTTGAAAGCCAACACGTCATCGAGTTTCGGTTCGTCAGTCGAGGAGACGCTCATTGGGTTTTAAAATACGACCATCGCTGAGTAAAAGCATCGAAGAAAGAATGTGACAGATAGCTCCGCCACTACTATCGAACAAGATGATGCGCCGCAGCGTGGTTTTTGTCTAAAGCTGCATATCAAATTTCGACACTTCTCGCTGATCGCCAAGATATGGCTGCGAGGCTCCGCCTCGCAACCCACTGTTTTGCAGGCTCCACGGCTCCGCCTGGGCTGTGCGACAAGTAGCAGTTTCGATATTTCTTTCTGATTTATGTCGAGTCTTCTTTTTTCTGAGCAACAATCCGTTAGACGATATCGCTAGCCCATCCGTTCGGGGCTTGCCCCCGACGGATGCGTTTTTGTGTACTACAATCGGGCGTCTCAACTTGCGTTCCCCACGGCTTTGCCGGCCGGAGGCTGGCAAAGCCGTGGGGAACGGTTCGATTTGCGAGTGCCGGCCCGTTAGTACGCCAAAGCAAGGTTGGTGGGGGACAAGCCCCCGACCAACCTGAAAGGCCAGATCGCAGACCGGAACAAAACTTGCATCAACGCATTTTTCGTAAACTGCTATTTGTCGCACCGCCCAGGCGGAGCCGCGGAGCCTGGGAACGAGAATATTGAATATTGGCAAACAGCGAGGAGTGTAAAAAAATGGTCAAGTACGACGCCAGCCCGCCTCAGGTTGTCCAATCCAGACCTTCCGGGAGCGAATTCAGATTGATGCAGCCGTCTTCCGTCACCACCACCATGTCTTCGAGCCGAACGCCCCCGATTGCTTTGCAATAGAGGCCAGGTTCGATCGTAACAACATCACCCACAAGCAATTCAGGACCGCCAGGGGCAAGCAACGGTGGTTCATGGACTTCAAGTCCAAGTCCATGCCCAGTTCCATGCGTCATGGAAGTGTAGTCGTCCGATGCGTCATCGGGCGGAAAGCCCATTCGGTAGCCCGAGGACTCAATAGACCGACTTGTCGCTTCATGTACGAATTGCCCCGTAACACCCGCACGGACGGCAGAGGTTGCGGCTGCTTTTGCTTTTCCAACTGCCTCATGCATGGAAGCGAGTTTGTCCGAAATCTTTCCATGGACCACAGTTCGAGTGCAGTCTCCGTTGTAGAGCGTTTTTTTGTCTCGCGGAAAGATATCGACAATGATTGGTTCCATTGACCTTAGCGTTCCATGACCATGATCGTGGCAATCAGCGCCTACGGGCCCACCAGCCACGATGGACATTGGATTGGAGAATCCCCGTTCCAGTAGCCAGACATCTATCTTCGACTGCATTCTTTCACTTGTTAACGGCTGACCATCGATCATAAGAATATTGTCAACGCCAACTTGAGCACGAGCGATTGCCTGACAAGCCATTCTCATTACCGCTTCGGTCTGCTGTTGCGCGAATCGAATGGCCGCGATTTCGGTCTCGTCTTTTTGTCGCCTTTCAATCAATCCCCATTCGGTATCACAACGCACAAGGATTCCAACTCGGCTCAACATGTCCGCATAGATCATGGGCAAGGATCGATCGACAACAATTTCCTTGCATCCTGTGCGCCGTACCAATTCCGCTGCGCTTTGCGCAGTCGCGGTCTCTCGATCACCCGAAAGACCACCCGACGGGGTAAAATCAGCGGGGCAAGCCACGTTTGCAGCGTTTGCAGAGGCTCGTGCCCTCTGCATCTCAATATCCCTCAGAATTAACGTCGACTGCGTCGGGCCGCTGCCATCCTCGACTTCGATCCAAGCGACTGGATCACCGACCAAGAAACGGATGCGCCGATAAAGGCCAGCATTCAAGGCAGGTATGCCTGCCATCATTCGAACGGTCTTCATTTCGCAACATCCGTGTCTAGTGGGAAGTTAGCAGTCCTTGATTTGATCGATGATTATAAGCAAATGCTGTGCTCGTTGAACAGATCCAGCAGCTTTCACAAATGCGACACCTGCTTCGAGCTCCTTCCAATTGAGGGTTGGGCCATTGCTCGTCAGAGCTGTCGAACGGGTCGATTCCGACTTCGTTTTCGTTGAAGAAGCACCCTTTCTCGCCGATCCTTCCGTTCGTTTTTGATGACTTTTTACATTTGCAACGTCCGCAGCGGTAACGCCATAGGCACCAAGAGATTCGACTGCGTCCTTGTTTCTAGCTCCTGGATGCTTGTCCAGGTACTCGCGAATTCTCTTTGCTTTGCTTGGTTCTTTTGACATGTTATTCTCGTTGGATTCTCTAAAGGTTTCAGATTCTTCTTCGATTCGACGGCTTTCGGCATCCCGCACCAGTTCTTCCGGGACACGGTCCATCAACTCATCTAAGGTTACGACACGCTCAATATCAACCATGACACTATTCCTTTACGACAGTTCCTCTACGGATCGATGGATTGAAATTTCAAGACATGGCCAATTGGTATCTTGTAGACAATAGTCAGCAATTTAGAAAACCAAAGTCCGTCTTGAATTTTTTAACGACTCGCGTTCTTTGAACGCAACAAGCTACGGTTTCGAAAAAAGACGTCAATCGTCTCTTGCGTTCGAAGCCTTGACGCAATCAAGTCCAACTCGCATTGAAGGGTTCAACACAAACAAAGTTCCTGCATCAACGTAACAATCAAGATGATAGAAGAACTTTTCAGTCAGTCAATCGTTTAACATTTCAGCAACAGGCTCCTTATAGGGTTTGCGCACGATGAAAGGTAAAGCGGGGCGTTCATTGCGGCCGCGATTCTTTGGTTCAATACCACTCAACAGAAGTGCAGTGGAATACTTTCGGGAGCGGGGCAGGAGGGATTGGCGTGCACGGGTGGGAAAGAATTATTGTAGAAGCGTATTCGGAACTAAGCAATTTAGATAATTATGCTGGGGGGCTTTACGTTGGGGATTGTGACCTTTTTTTCTAGAGATATGGTAACGATCCCCCGAGTAAACTCGGGAGCATTGGCAATACAGCCGGATGAACCGTATTCTCACGGATGCAGTACAATTATCCAAGGTACACAACAATGCACCATAAAGGGGGTAATCGATGCTGCGGTATGCAATGATTCGAGCCGTTACAGTGACAGCTGCCATCTCAATGTTAGTTAGCGAACCCTTGCGCGTTACTGCGGACG
>JBBRJI010000331.1:0-6586 GCA_038219625.1 Pirellulales bacterium
CCGTTGTATTCTAGAGGCGGATTGATACCAGCGTAGAGCGGCAACAGATTCGATCGGGGGCCAGATTGCGAACGCAGGTAGTTGGTGACCGTCATCCAGTCCGGAAACTTGGGTTTAGGTTTGTCGCGAGTATCGGGATCGCCCGAAAGCATCTGCATCGAACCCGCAGGATGCCCGGCCGCTGTTTGACGCATCGATCTCAGCACCGGGAGCTTGTCCGCGATACTGGCCTGCATCGGTAGCAGTTCCGTGAATCGCAATCCTGGGACCTTCGTCGAGATTGTCGAGAAAGGGCCACGATACTCGCTGCTAGCATCTGGTTTGGGATCGTACGTATCAAGATGCGAACATCCACCTGGCTTCCAAACCATGATCACAGCCGACTTCTCCCGTTGCGGTTGCGAATCGTCTTTAAGCCCCATTGCGTTGGCCGTTTGGAGTCTTAGCAGCGCAGGTAGACTTAGGCTTGCGAATCCAGCCAGTCCCATCCGAATAAAACCTCGCCGTCCATTCGTACCGAAAGGAGTTGGCCCGGAACAAGGGACAACAGACGATGCATGAAAGGGATCGTTCATTTTGGCTCCGATGGTTTAACGCGAATGGCTATCGGTTCGGACATGACTATATCCACGGTATCTTTTGGAACAGGTTTATCTTTGGCTGTCGTTTCACCGCTTTGGTATTTCGCAACCGCGCTGCCGTAGACGGCAATAAGATAATCGCCTGGGGAGGTCTTCAACGCGGCCAGATCTAATGTCACTTCCGAACGGTCCGATGCCAGGGAGACATCGAAACGGGGGACTTGTTCAAAGCCTGCCCCAGTTGTTCTCAATTGCAATACCGATCCGGAAAATTCGCATCGGCGAGTGTGCTGCAAGGGAATAGTGAGCTTTTGGCCAGCAGTCGCCTCCCATACTCTATTCTCTTTTGCAGCGATCGAAATCGGAGCGAATTCAGCTCCAGTCACGGAAATGGGTAAACCTTTGCATAGTCGAGGTCTCGGGATTTCGCCCCACGAGTCCATGATTGGCCAAGCCATGGTTGCGAACTGGACCGGTCGCTTGACTTCACCACCATTTATTAGCGACTTGCCGAAAAACGTAACATTCGCCAAGCTTTTTGGGGCATCTTCGTGGGCCGTAACCAGCATGATCCCGCGTGTCTTTCCCGCAGGGATTTTCAACCCCTGAGCAGTCACACCGTCCGGCAAGCCTTCCATCACCAGTTCAATATCGCCGTCGAACCCATCGCGTCGTACCGCTACGACTTCAATGGCCACTGTAATTCCACTACGAAGTGCAAGCGGTTTGGAAACGGCATTGCGATCGCCATTGCGAAGCTCCATATGCAGACCCCAGCCAGCCAGCGCAAAGTCGGGAGCCGCTTTTCGAAGAATCAAACGGTAGATGTTCCTCGCATCATTGCGGGTGCCGCCAAATAAATCCGACACCCGGAGCTGATGCACTCCGTCCTCTTTGATTTCAAGTTTGCCAATGATATCAAGCGAGCCGCCATCGTAGGGTGGACCATCGTAAGCATAACCGTTGCTCGAGGGCTTCATTGGACTAGCGATGTCGCTGAACTCCGCCACGTCCGTTGGTTTCTCCTGGGTCCCGTTGAAACCAACGTGCTGGACAATGACCGACGGATCGGTCGGTCGCCCCAATCGCTCGGACGCAACCTCCACCCACCAGACATCTCCCTTTGTAGCCGTGAACTCAAACGTGTCGACATCGGCCGCGGGATAGAAGTTGCCTGAGATATCGCAGGGAAGCGAAATCTTCTGCGATTGGGCGTGCATGTTATTTGGTTCCACTTCCGACAGAACAGAACTCTCGGCAAGCCCCTCGGGCGGCCACGAAAACGAACTGACCGTTCTAGTTGTAGGGAACGAAGGGACCGGTTCGCCCAAAGGCAATTCTTGAAATATCAATCGATAGAAATAGGCAGGCCCCCCTTTGAAAGTCAGGTCATGGATTTTTAGTACATGCTTACCTTCGTAGGTCGCGGTGAAGTCGAGTGTGCCACCCCGGCGTTCAACCACCAGATCGCGACCATCTGCATCTGCAACAATCAAAACGGCGTCTAGCTTGGAATCAATACCGCGAGAGGAACAGTTGACAATGTAGCGATGCCCCTTTTGCGCATCAAAGGAATAGTGGTCGATCGACTTGTCCGTCATGACTGCGTTGCAAATGGAATTCACCTTCAATGCGATCGCCTTGGCCAAACTCGTGTTGGGGGCTACTTGTGAAACTTCCGGAAGCGTTCCAACTGAGAAAACACGTGGGGACGAAATGCCCAGCCGTGTCATTACTCTTGCTTCGTGGATCCCAGGAGGCGTGTCGGCGGCAATGTTCACAATGTACTTATTAGCCTCAACCTGACCTTTAGCGTCGAGTTTTCGCGTGGCAATGAGGCTGGGATGGGTGTATAGCAATTCGTCGGCACCATCGATGTTCTCGCCGGTGATTGCGATCTCCACCTGAGTCCCGACGGTCCCGCCCATCGGCATAGTAGTCAGCAATCTCGGCAGAGGCAGGCCGACGGTTTGGGCCATCGCCCAAGTGGGCATGGCAATCGAGAATGCGCAGAAAGCGATTACGCCGGAAAGTGCTCGGAGGCAAAACGTTTTCATAGGTGGTACGTTTCCAATTGCATGTCGCCCAATTTCTAATCCTAGTGGTTGAACAAAAACTCTTTGGTATTGATCAAGGCCCAGATCAAGTCTTGAAGACTTTCCTGGTTGGCTTTCTGCGGATCGAGAGGTTTTCCGGATCCGTCCAATCGGGGCTCCGCGAGAAAGTCAATGCCTGTTTTCAATTCATCCTCTCGCGGTTCACGAGAAAATGCGACCGAATACAACTCGCGAATCTTCTCTTCGACAGACCGGTCGGACTTCGCGAGCCGATCCGCTCGACCGTTGCTTGTTGCCAGCTTGGACTTCATGTCCTTGGCATTGATCAAGTGCAGGCTTTGCGCAAGGCTGGAGGATTGAACCCGTTCGCATTCGCAAACGCTTTCATTTTCCGGCCGCCCGAAGACTTTTAAGAACGCAGACCCGTTGTTGTAACTGTTGTCCGGCAGAGCTATCGCCCGTGTGCCGCTCGGAAGATTCGGAAACTCCGTCCTCGAACCGGTCAAATCATCGATCGCATCCAAAAACACTTCGGCTTGGTGTCTTCGAGGATAGTAGCGTGAGTAGTTCTGTTGATCGGCAATGTTGACTTGATTGGGGATGGAACTCAATTGATAAGCGTTCGAGGCGGTTATTGCTTTGACCAAACTTTTCAGGTCAAAACCGCTGGCGATAAAATGTTGTTCTAAGGCTGCGAGCAGTTCCGGATTGGATGGTGGATTGGTTTCGCGAATGTCGTCTTCCGGTTCGACCAAGCCGCGTCGAAAGAAGTGTTTCCAATAGCGATTGACGACCGCCTTGGCGAAGTACGGATTGCTGGGCGAACTCATCCAATCGGCGAGCTTGAGTCGAGGGTCTTCGTCCGGTGCAATGGCTGGCATCGCATCGCCGAGGGCCGCGGGTTTGAGCACTTGGCCTGATTTGATGTTCGTTGCAACAGCCATGCCACGTTTATGAAAGATCATGTCTTCGCCGCGCGTGGCGGTAGGCTTCCGTCCGACTTGAGTGAAGAAAGCCGAAAAACTATAGTAATCGTCCTGGCTCCAGCGTTCAAACGGATGATGGTGGCACTGAGCGCATTGCATCCTGACACCGAGAAATAGCTGAGCCACGTCTTCGACTTGTTGCTTCGGCTCCTTCACCCGCTTGTACCAAACCACAGGCGGATTGGCGATGACCGTTCCGGTTGCGGCCAATAGTTCCCGAACCATTTGGTCGTAAGGTTTGTTTGCCAGCAAGCTGTCGCGCACCCAGGCATGGAAAGCAAAGTTAGAAGTGATATCGCTCGCGTCATCGCGACGGTTTTTCAACATGGCCGTCCACTTGTTGGCAAAGTAGTCGGCATACTCGGAACTCCGCAGCAGTGCGTCGATCAATAGCTCGCGTTTGTTGGCTTCTTGACTTGAAAAAAAGTTCGTTCTCTCATCGTCCGTTGGTAATCGGCCAGCAATATCGAAGGACACACGACGCAAGAAAGTCGCATCGTCGCAAATGGGGGACGGTGGGATTCCGAGTTCTCTCAAATTCGCAAAAACAGCGTCATCCACAAAATTCTTGGATGGGGGCAGTTGATTGGTCACTGCACCAAGGGCCGTCACCGCACCAAGGGGCACAGCCGCATTGAATACGGAGACCTTGCTCTGATAGCGAACCATGACGGCAACCTTGCCAGGCAGATCATGAATGGTTACGAGCCCCTTAGCGGAAACGTCGGCCATGGCACTGTCGTTGGATTCGAACAAAGCGGTGCTCGTCACGTCTCGTTGCCGCTTGTCGGAATAGCTCGCGATGACTTTCAGTTGTTGTTGCGCGCCTGGCTTCACCGATGCGCGAGTCGGCTGGGTTTCTACTGAAACCAACTGGGGAGCGGTTTCGGCATCATAACTTGCCCCTTGTCGGATCCAATTCAAAAGGACCGAGTATTCGGCCGACGGATTTTCAATTCGAGCGCCACCGCCGTGCGGCATTCTGGCAGTCGACTTCAAAAGCAACAGGCTGCTTTCCGGATCCGCAAGCGATAGCCTTCGGCCGCGGCTATCCTTGACCAAGTATTCAAAATCTTCCTTCGGCTCAAATCCAAGCAGCGACAGCCGAAATCCATTCTGTCCATTCCCAGCTTTGGCATGGCAAACACCTGCGTTGCAGCCCGCTTTGGTCAAAAGTGGAACAATATCGTTTACAAAGCTAACAGGCGTTGGATTTTCTTGGCCTAGAACAGAGGTGCATGCAAGTGTCGAAAACAACCCAATCGCCATGATTGCGAACCTAACGTTTCGCAGTCTGTAACGAAGCCTTTCCTGTCGTTCAAAGCCGGCCATACAGTCGTCGTTTCAGGCCTGAGGGAGGGATGTGACCTTGGATCTTGGTCACTGGGGGGTGGGAGTTCGACTCGTCGAACCACTTTATAATAGGTCAAATGCATGCCCTCCGTCAATCCTTTTGTGGTGCACCCCTTGTTTTCGCGATGGAAAGCGACTTCTCGAAATCAAAGCGACGGATTGCCCACTTCTGCAAAACCCTGCCATAGGATCGGTACACCTACGATTGCACCCAAGCACATCCTCCCGACGTAAACGCAGGTCGGGTCGTTCCGTTTTACCGTTTCCACCTTGTTTTGATCGCCGTTCATCAACGGTTGGAAGTTGAAAAGGGGGCTATGCTGTGCGGTCGCGAAGACGCTTTTGCAATTAAGTCACCATCGCTGCCAAATCTTCGATCGACTTTTTGCTTAGCGCTTCATCTAGCGATCTGGGACCGCCGAGTAGCCCTTCGTAGGCCTGAACACTCCCTGTAAGCTTACCGCGTTGCACGCCTCGTTGCTCGCCGATCTCGATACCTTCTTGGCGTCCCTCCTGTCGCGCGTCGATCAAATTGGATTGAATATCCAAGTTGGCTTTTTCTCTTGCATCGTACATCTGCTTTTCCTCCGTTATCTCTCGAATGGCATTCGACGCAAACGTCGACACAACGAGCATGTACCTCACTCCGCGTTCGAGGGCCAAACGCCGGACGAAATGTATTTCGCGACCGGGGCCGATGTTCCCGAAAAACTGCAAGCGGCTCGATTGCTTGCAAGACAGGCGGGACGCGCAGCCGATCTCGCTCGTTCGTGCTCCGCATGCCGGACCGAACCGCAACTAATTGCACTCGAACCACCAACTACAGTGCCAGTAATTCCGTCGAACACTTCGTAACCAAACTTTCGGATAGAGGAACTTCAATCCGCGTTCGACCGTTCGTTGCGGATACCGAACTGTTTAGCGGTCCGCTCTGGCGGCGATTTTTGAGCAAAAGACCGAATTTCCGTCGCTGGACGAGAGCAAATACAGGTTCCAAAACAGTCGAAAATTGGCAGCACCTGCAATCATCGCATCAATGATCGCGGCGATCACGGTGTTTTCGTCAGCATGTCGAGAACTTGAACACCTTTCTTCAGAATGTCCTGGGAGATCGTTGGCTCACCGTAAGCCGTGTAAGCATAACGTTCTGTGATGGCGGCGCTAGATGATGTGACGCAGTAAACGGAATATTGTTGATTCCTGTGGAAGTAATAAAGAGTCCCGCCACTGCCCGAACCCTTACGAACGACCGGTTCGTCAATATAGCTGCCGTGAACGTATCGATACAGCGGCGAACTGGGAGCGTCGCCGAGGCCGTAGTCCACCAACGTCTGTTGGTCCGATTGAACGTACGCGAACGAGCCACTCGAACCCGAGCGACCAACACGCCGTCCGAGTGCGTCATATTTGTATTCGACATCCACCGAACTGTCGTTCCCAACATCGGCCGATTTCATCTTATTGTCAGAGTCATACACAAGTCCAAGAGCCGAAGACTGGGCTACCAGATTGGACGGTAGGACCGTGATGTTCCCCTTGACGTCTGTCGTGACGTTGCTGCCACCGGCGGTGAGCAGTTCGTGCGTGTTGCCGTGCGTTCGGCTTTGTG
>JBBRJI010000332.1:0-6585 GCA_038219625.1 Pirellulales bacterium
ACTCAACAGGCCAAACGATGGGAAGCGGTCTTCCAGAACCTCACGGAAGGAATTGCAGTTTGCGATTCCGATGGACGAATCATCCAACTCAACCGTTCATTTGCAACATTGCTAAAACGAGCTGATTCGAAATCGCTTGTCGGAACAGATATTCTCGATTTGCTGTCGGACCAGGTCGACGAGGCCTCTCAGGAACGGATTGGCGGTTTGATTAACAATCATGCTACTCAAGTTATCGAAATTCAACGATCCAAAGATCTCGCCCAAGGAGTATGGCGATTGAGTCGAATCACCCAGACGGGTGACAGTTGCAATCCAACCGATACTATTTGGACGCTGCGCGACGTGACTCAACAAAAGCTGGCTGAGAAAGCCAGAGAGCAGTTCGTTTTTACAGCCACGCATGAGCTCCGAACACCCCTTGCGAATATCCGAGCCTATTCCGAAACCCTTTCGCTTGCCGCAGACATTCCCGTCGAACAACAACAATCTTTCTATAATACAATCAATAACGAAGCCACCCGGTTGGCTCGATTCGTTGATGAACTGCTCAACATCAGTCAAATGGAAGCCGGAGCGATCACCATTCAGAAACACGAAGTGCAACTCGAGCGATTGCTTGCCGAAATTCTGGACAGCCAACGCCCCTCAGCGAACGAAAAGAAGCAGTCGTTCGACTTCTCAATTGCGCCCAAGTTACCGAAAGTGTTGGCAGACAAGGACAAACTCGCCGCCGCCCTGACCAACTTGGTCAGCAATGCGATCAAATACACACCCGAGGGAGGCAAGGTGACCGTGCGAGTTGACTCGGACTCAGCCCGCGTTCTGTTCATGGTGGAGGATAGTGGCATTGGTATCTCGGCCGAAGACCTGCCAAAACTGTGCGGCAAATTCTTTCGAAGCAGCGACGAACGTGTGCAAGCGATGGTCGGCACAGGGCTGGGTTTGGCATTCACTCAAGAAGTTGCAAGACTGCACGGAGGCAATGTCTCCATTCGCAGTCAGTTGAATCAAGGTTCTTGTTTCACTCTCGAACTCCCCATTCGCTAAAAGCCAAGAAAAGCCATGTACCCCTGCAATCGCTCCGGCGCCGTGGACACGATAAGTGGTTCGCAGCCCCTCACTCGAGAACACCAATCCTCTTTTTTAAACTCGGTCGAGGCTTGCTTTGGAAATGGCCAGCCACGGATCGTGTTTGATCTGAGCAATATCCCACTGATGGATAGTGTCGGTCTTGAGACCCTTCTCGAAGCCCGTGATCGCTGCCAAAAACTCGGCGGCTGTATCGTGCTGGCTCGCCCCAACCCCCTTTGTCGTGATATTCTCCGCATCAATGGCATCGACAAGGAAATCAATATCTATGATGACGCTATCAAGGCGATGGGGAGTTTTGCAAGATGAACGTAGATACTCCTCGATCTTTGACGCGGGATTCGCTCGTTGTTTTACGAAACAAAACGAAAAAGGGCCAACCCGTACCGACCGCCATTCCGCTCGGTGAGAACCTAGTTCACGCGGGTTTGCTAACCGATGGCGACCTTGAGGCCGCACTACAGCAACACTCCAACACCAATACACAGCTCGGTGAAACCTTGCTCGAAATGGGCTTCGTTGAGGAAGACACGCTGCTGTTGTTCTTGGGGCAGCAGTTAGGTATACCGTCTGTTCGATTGCGTAGTGGTTTAGTCGACCCGAGCGTTGTTCGGTTCATTCCGCGTTCCAAAGCGGAATCATTCTCGGTGCTCGCCCTTTTTTGCGTCCGCGGAAGTTTAACGGTCGCGATGGCCGAACCGTCCAATCTCAGACAACTCGATGAACTAGAACGCATCACTGGACTGTCCATTCGCCCTGTCTTGGCCATGCGATCCGCTATCGATCGTATGCTTGCCCATTGCTACGAAGAGAACTTTGCGGTCGATGCTGTTACCGCCGACCTGGACGAAGGCTCGCTTGAAATCCATGCGGATGCTGTCGATATCTCGCTGGCGGACGTCGAATCACTCACCGACGGAAGTCCGATCATTAATTTGGTGAACTACATTATCGTTCACGCGATTCGACAGAAAGCTAGCGATATCCATATCGAAGCCGGCCAACAAGCCTCGTTGGTCCGCTACCGTGTGGATGGCCATTTGCGAGAAGTGCTTAGACCTCGTCGCGAGTTTCATCCCGCCATGATTTCGAGAATCAAGGTTCTGGCAAAGTTGGATATTTCCGAACACCGGATGCCTCAGGACGGTCGCGTGCATTTGACCGTCGATGGCCGAGAAATCGACTTGCGAATCTCAACTCTGCCAACCATCCTTGGCGAAAAAATCGTAATGCGCGTGCTCGATCGCAAAAACGTGACTTTCTATCTCGATAAGCTCGGAATGCCCGAAGGCGCGCTCAATAAAACCAAAAGTTTGCTCAAGCGTCCCCACGGCTTGATCCTTACGACTGGCCCGACCGGTAGCGGCAAGACAACTACACTCTACTCAGCCGTAGAACTGATTAAGTCCATCAAATGCAATATTGTTACGGTGGAAGATCCCGTTGAATATCAACTCGATTTGATCAATCAAGTGCAGGTGAGCAACACCAAATCCATGAAGTTCTCGGATGCGCTTCGATCGATTCTGCGTCAGGACCCCGACGTCATCATGATTGGGGAAATTCGAGACGCCGAGACTGCTGCGATCGCGATCCAAGCGGCCCTCACCGGGCACTTGGTTCTAAGTACATTGCACACCAACGACAGTTTTAGCGCGGTGACTCGATTACTAGATATGGGAATCGAGCCATTCAAACTTTCGGCGGCATTGCTGGGTGTCATTGCACAGCGACTGGTTCGAACAGTCTGTCCATCCTGCAAGACCAGCTACTACCCTGCTCCCGAGCAGCTTGACGCGATTCGATACCAAGGGGACCGACGGCGGCAATTTGTTCGCGGTCAGGGTTGTCGCGAATGCTACGACACGGGCTTCCGCGGCCGTACCGGCATTTATGAGGTTTTTGCAGTGGATCGCGAAGTACGAGAATTGATCTCAGTCAATGCGTCGGTGGATGCGTTGCGGGCACACCATTGCAAGCAGGGAAGCGGTTCTTTGCTTGACGAGGGGATTCGTCTCGCAGAAGCAGGGCGGACGAGCCTTGATGAAGTCATCGAAGTTGCTTATTCCGATTAAGAAAGAACCGTTCGACAAATAAGTGTCCGATTTGACCGTAGCGAAAGTCGTCAAGACTTTCGGATCTGTGGACAGCCGAAACTCTTGACGAGTTTCGCTACGACAATAAGTGATCGAGTAGTCCTAAGCAAAGTATCCATCCAATATTACGGCCATCGCACATGCAGTTTCAGTATCGCGCAAAGGATCAACAGGGCAAGTTTGTCGAAGGACAGTCCGAAGGAGACAGTGCGCTGGTCGTCCGGCAACGGTTGCGATCTCAGGGCTTGTTTGCGCTCTCGGTCATCGCTATCCAATCGAGGTCTAGTGCTCCAAAACTTCTATCGAAGAAAGTTAGGATCAACGCGAGTCCATTCGTCTCCGCCAAATTGGGCCGAGTCAAGACCTCCGATATAATCATTGCTCTTTCACAACTTTCGATCATGTGCCAATCGGGGGACGATCTGGCCGAAGCCCTCAACACGGTCGCGAATCAGTGTCCCGTACCGAGATTGCAACGAGTGTTGCTTGACACCTATCAGGATGTTTCGCAAGGATTGAAATTTTCCGCTGCGTTAGCCAAGCACCCAAGTGTCTTCAATGAGTCGATGGTGGCTGCGCTGGCTGCGGGAGAGCAGGCCGGACGTATCGTTGACGTGTTCGAACGGACCACGCGCATGATGCGGAAAGACCAAAGTCTTCGAAGTTCGATGATAGCGATGTTGATGTATCCTGCTGTGCTCTGTGCGATCACATTGGTGGTTATCTGCTCGATGCTATTCTTCGTCTTGCCACAATTCGCTACGATCTTTCGGGATATGGACCGCGCCGTTCCTCCTCTAACCAGTATTCTGCTGTCCCTTGGGTCAGGGCTTAGGGAAAACTGGATCGCCATCGCATTGGTCGCAGGGACGGTCGTGGTTTTGGGAATTAGCACTCGCAACCATCCTCGCGTTCAACGCATTTTTGATCATGCGCTTCTGAATGCCATAATCATCAAGAGTTCGATTCGAGCTCTGATCACGGGTAGAGTCTTTCGATTGCTAGGAACCATGTTAGAGAGCGGCGTTCCATTGTTAGACAGCATCCGACTGTGCCGCAAAGCAACCCGCAACAGCCTTTTCCGAGAAATGTTTGAGAAAGTCGAACATGAAATCTTGCAGGGGGAAGGCATGAGCCAAACACTGGTGGATGCAACCTTCCTGCCAGCCGGCGCCGCACACATGATTTCAACCGGGGAACGCACGGGCAAGCTCCCTGCGGTCTTGCAATCGGTCGGAGAGTACTTTGAAGACGAAGGGGAACGTCGCCTTCGAACGCTGGTTAAAATGCTGGAACCTGCCATCATCATCGGATTGGGAGGAGTGGTCGCGGTCGTCGTCCTGTCGATTATTCTGCCATTGCTGGATGTGACGACGGCTTCCAGGTAAGTCAACGATTGGAAAGATAACTACGGGTCTCACGCGGTTAAGTACGACCTAGGGTTGGCTACCATGAGACCACTCTCTTTCAAACTCGATCGCGTCAGCCGCCTCGCACTCCACCGTTCCTACGGTTGGACAGGCATAGAAATCGGCTGCCACGCCATCAACATGGCACAGGTTCGTAAAATCGATAGTCGCTGGCAATTGGCTGCGGTTTGGTCGGTAGAACATCCCACACCGTACGCGATAGAACCGATTCAAAACGTGTCTCCCTGCGATGAAGTTTTCGGATGGTTGGCGACAGACGCAATGTGCGAACACGGGCTTGCAACGACCCTGGAGCTTTTGGAAAACTTGAATTCTCTCTTTCACGGTCGCGACTGTGCTGCAACGCTCACCGATGGCATGATTGCATACCGTGAACTTGAACTGCCATTGAGTGATCCTGCTGAGTTGAGATCCATGGTTAGCTCGGAAATCGCGATCGAGTCCGAGTGCGAAATCGAAGAACTCTCAACGGACTGCTGGGAGCTGCCCCCAAATCGACCGCGTGCAGAAACGTCCTCTTTCGGTGCAGTTTCCCTGATGAAGTCGACGGCCTTGATGGTGGCGAACGACCTGCTCAATGCTGGCTTCGAGTGCCAAACACTGGATGCTGTTCCATGCGCCATGGCACGGGCTACTTCCATGGTTGTCGACGATGACAGCCTTTCGACTTTGGCTGTCGACCTGGGCTATCATCAGGCGACTGTTACGCTGGTTAGGGCTGGCAAGCCCCTCATGTCGCGCGGGTTACGCAGCTTTGGCTTGATTCCATTGTTGGAACAAATTGCACGTTCCTTCGAACTTAACATGTCGGATGCGCAAACATTGCTATTTCAATCTCCTTCGACACACGACGGCAGCTCGAAAGGACACGACGAATTCTCCAATCCACGTGAGCAAAAATTGGGCGCATTCTTAAAATCGCTATCGAAAGAGATTGACAAAACGATTGACTATACCAATCGAGCCTATCGCTCGATGGCGCCGAGCCAACTTTTGCTGATGGGGGAGGGCGTCCGTATCCCAAACGTCGATCAAGCCATCGAGGCTCGAGTCGGCATACCCACGCACACATGGGCAATCGATCTTTCCGAAAACCTCTTCGGCAATCAGCATGTTGGAACTTTTGCCGTCGCATCCGGCTTGTCGATGCTTGCCTGGGAGTCCATGTAATGCACGTCAATTTGCTACCGACCACTTTTGTGTGGCGTCGTCGGATTCGCAAACGCCTTCGCCAATGGGGTTGCGTCTATGGAATCTTCGGTGCCTTCGTTTTTGCCTGGAACGTCCAACTGATTGGTAAATGGTGGAATGGCCTTCATGAACTGCAAAAAATTCATGCCGCCGCAGAACCTATTCGCCAATTGCAGTCGGATCGCATTCGACTCGCAAAGCAGTCGCTTTCTTTACAACAAAAAATCAACCAACTTCAGGCCGCTGTTTCGAAAGATCGTACCACGTCATTTCTCGGGGTCGTCGCTGCCGGCGTGGGCTCCACAGCAAAAACCATTCAGATTCAAGAGATGCACGTTGCGGTATCTGCAAAATCCAACGATTCTACTGCCCCGGCAGGCGATTCACAACGATGGACGAATGCCAAACCAAACGCCTCGATTGACAGCAAATTTTTGGGAAACCAATATATTCTAACCCTGCGCGGTATTGCAATCGAAAGCGAATCGATCACTGCGTTTATGGAAAGTCTCCAAAAATCGAGTTTGTTCCCAAAGATTGAGCTTCGGTCTACGCAAGAAAGATTCGTATCGGAACGACCCGTACAGGAGTTTCAACTGGAGTGTGTTGGTTATGATCAATAGCAATTGGACGAAGAACCCTTTGCTTCGAAACGAGCGTCTCCTGCATGCTGGGATGGCGATTCTCATGGTGCTTGGCATCGCAGGTTGCTTCGTCGTGCACCGTTCGATTGCTCAATACGTCAATGGTATCGCTGCGAATTTAGACGAATGCAC